>NZ_JBFUGA010000095.1:0-22248 GCF_056403155.1 Methylobacterium sp. P3_A11 | reverse complement strand
CCCGGTAGAGGTAGCGCCACTCGCCCCGCACCTTGATGTAGGTTTCGTCGATGCGCAGCGAGCCGCAGTGTGGCCGACAAAACTGCCGTAGCCGCTTCTCGATCAGCGGCGCATAGGCCAGAACCCAGCGGTTCACGGAGGAGTGATCCACCTCCAGGCCACGTTCAAGGAACAGCTCCTCGATGTCGCGGTAGCTAAGCGGGAAGCGCAGGTACCAGGAGACCGCCTGCACGATCAGGACCGCCTCGAAGTGCCGGCCGCGGAAGTCGGTCCGTGCACGCTGCTTGAGCTTGGCGGCAATGGCAGACAGGATCATGGGCCGGCTCCAAAGCGGAGGCGGCAAGCTGAGCGGGTATGGCTAACGACCCGCGAACCTCAGCACATTCGCGATTGTGACAGCCCCGACGCGTATGCCGCCTTCATGAACAGGGTAGACACCATCGGGGTCGCGGCTTTTGCCAGCGCTCCGCCGAGAACTTGGCACTGATCCACGATGTCTGCGCGCCCTCACCCAGGCAGGATGACCACCTCGGCTGCGGGCTAAACCCCCACGTTTGGCAGAGCGGCCTCGGGCGCCTCGTCATCACAGTCCTGACCGGCCCCCGTGCAGCCATGCTGCTTAGCTTTCGTGGCGGCGCTCAAACAAAGCAGTACCAGATTACTGCCAAGCTTCATGTTCTATTTGCATGTGTGAGGCCGATCACAGAAGTATTCTGGCGGATCCCTATGCCTTCAATCACGCAAGCGGACGAGCCGCTCAGCGATACATTGGAGAGCGTGATGATCAGCAAGACCTTCAAGTCYGTGCTCGCTGCTGCCGCCATCGCGGCTCCGGTCGGCATGTTSGCGGCRACCGACGCGCTCGCCTTCGGCGGCCACTTCGGCGGCGGAGGCGGYCACTTCGGTGGGGGCGGCTTCGGCGGTGGCCACTTTGGTGGCGGCGGCTTCGGTGGTGGGCATCCCGGTGGTGGGGGCGGCGGCCTCGGCGGCCATCCCGGCGGTGGTGGTGGGCACCCCGGCGGGGGCGGCGGCCTCGGCGGTCATCCTGGCGGTGGCGGTGGTGGCTTCGGTGGTGGCGGCTTCGGCGGCCGGGGCTTCGGCGGCCGTCGCTTCGGCGGTGGTTTCGGCGGATACAGCTATGGCCCTGGCGTCGTCTACGTGGGCAATGGCTGCGACTACGGCCTCCACTACAGCAACTCTTGGGGCCGCTGCATCCCGAACGACTGAGTGCGGATCGGCCAGATGCGCGACACGATCCAGCCGAGCGCCGTCACCAAGCGCTCGGCCTTCACGCCCGCACCGAATGCGCGAGCGGCGTTCGCGAAGGACAGACATCAACCAAAAATCGTGAACCGCCACGCTTAGGTGTCGGCGGCCTTGGGGATGGTGCCGACCTTCCCCGCCTATCCCGTTGGTGCCCTTCCCCCCAGCCAATGGGCGGGCGTGGATGCACCCACTGAATTAAATAACCCAAAGTTGATATAATTGGATGTAGATCGCCTATGCGTTGAAACCTAGACATTCATCCGCTAGTTGGTCGCCGCCGGCAGTTGGCTGGCCGTCCACGCTTGCCCGCAGATATGCTCCTCAGCTGTCGAGGGTGGGCGTGGATGCCGGATGCGGCCAGCGCAAAACTGCTTCTGTGAGGCGACGGACGAATAATCGCGACAGCTAAGCCAATAGCCTCTAGGATCGCTCGTCGGCCCACCAGCCGATCTCCACGCCCGCAACCTAGTGGTCCCTCAATCCCTTGGATGGCGGGCGTGGATGCGAAGGGGATCGCGAAACGCCTTCCCCTAAGCTCGACTAGGTCGTCGCCGGCCTAGCGAACCATTGCCGAAACTTCCTGCGTCTCCACGCCGTAACGTAGCCGTTCCGTGCCAATGTGGAGGCGCTGCGGTGACGTTGATCAGTCTGGCTTGCTTGGTGGCTGGAACGGCCTCTGCAGTGGCGTCGCTCATCAGCGACCGGCTGCGCGTCATTCTTGAAGCCGCGGGTGGCTCCCTGTTTTTGGTCGGCCTTTGCGTGCTCGGCGCAGAGCTTCCGCTTTTCAGGTAGAGCCCACCGCAGCCTAGCCGGCTTCATTGCATCGAAGCCCGCGAGGGCAGAGGATCCGCAGGACCTGCTCGTGGAGCCTCAACTCTCAGTTCTGGATCGCGGGCCATCCGGACAGCTCCTCAGTGCGCAGCGGCGCGGTGGGCGGCCTTGGCGACCTGCCAAGTGGCCTTGAGGGCGGAGGACATCGCCTCGGCGCGGGAGACGCCGCAGCGCTCCTGAATGCCGGTGGCAGCGTTGCAGGCGGCGGCCATGATGGCGGCCCGATCGTAGCGGCCGGCGACGATGAGGGGGCAGGTGCGGGCGCCGAGCTGCACGAGGGCACGGGCGCCGAGCATGCCGGCCGGGATAGCGGGGCGGCTGTCGTGCAGCGAGCGGGAGATGCGGTTCCAAGAGACGGTGCGGTGAGACATGGGCTTGGCCCTCAGGGCTGCATCTGATACACTCTGGGTGCAATGCGGATCCCTTGAGGTGTCAAAATCTGAGAGGTAACGCGATGCCCCTGAGGTGTATTTGTGTTGACGGCTGAGCAGCTACGGGCCGCACGAGCGCTGATCCGATGGGAGCAGTCGACCGTCGCCGAGAAGGCCGGGGTTTCAGTTGAGACCGTGAAGCGGCTCGAAAAGTTGGACGGCCCCCTGCTGTCCACCAAAACAGCTACGATCCACGCGCTTGAGGCGGCGTTCCGAGCCGCGGGTGTCGAGTTCACCAACGGCGGCGAGCCGGGCGTGAAGCTCCGGCGGAAGAGTCCGGCGTGAGCGACGGGCCTGCCTTCAGCCGGTTGTCTGAGGTCCTACGCCTCTGCACCTTGCTCGCGGATCGCGCGCTCGACGCGCAGATCATGGGTCGGCCCAACCCTACATATCAGGTTGTCGCATTGGCGAAGGCCGCACGCCTTCTGCAGGATCATGAGGTGGAGTGGCCGCCCCTCCTCACCCAGGTGCTGCATGAGCTGCTAGGGAAGGGCAGCGAACCTGAGCCAACACCCGAGGTTGAACCACCGCAAGATGTCGATCTGCAGGGCCTCACACGCTTTTTCGCGGGCTTCCGCACGAAGGATCAGCAGTGACCTACACCGTCGAGGAACTGGCTCCCGGCAGCTACGATGTGCTGCTCGATGGCATTGTGATCGCAGCTTTGGTTCGGGGCATCTCTCGCAGCGGCCCGAGCGACATGTGGCAGATCGAGCTGCTCGACGAAATGGCGGCAGCTCAGAGACCCGCGCCGTTCACATCCCAATGGCGCACCTTTGAGTCGCGTCCAGCGGCGCTGGCATGGCTTGGCATCAAGGAGACCGACCCTGAGAAGGCCGGATGAGCCAGATCTGGAGCCGCCTCGTGGCGATCGGCGTGGCTATCGTTCTCGTCACGGCAGTCCGCCTACTCGAAGCCGCCGACCTGGAATACGCGTTCGAGGATTGCGCCTTTGCAGCCATCGCGGCCGGCATCGTCGTAGCAGCACTACCCTCGCCATGACCGCCGGCCTGGAGTTCATCCCCGAGAACGGCGGCGGGGCCGGGATCCGGTTCCGGGAGCGGAAGGGGTGATCACTGGCCCCCAGCTTCTCGCAGCACGGCTATCTATTGGCTTCGCACCTACGAAGTTGGCCGAGCGCGCCAAAGTGCCCCTGAGTGTCGTGACGCGAGCTGAGAGCAGCCCCGGGGAGCGGGCGATCACGATCGCGCAGGTGAGTGCTCTGATGCAGGCGTTGCGCGCTGCCGGCGCCACATGGTGATACGGTCCAAGGCTTGCGTAACCAACGCTGATCTCGATGCCTCTCTTTGGGACTGAGCCCATGCGTATTCTTGTCGGCTGCGAGATGACCTACGAGTTTCCACAACCCACCCCCGTCATCGCGACGCTCAACGTTCACGCATCGCGCTTCTCCGATCTCGAACGGCCCGACTATCTGATCACGACACCCGCAGTCCCGCTGGACGGCTATCGCGACAGCTTCGGGAATTGGTGCAACCGCATGGTTGCTCCGGCAGGGCGCTTCACCCTCAAGACCGACACGATCGTGCGGGACCACGGCAGCGGCGACCGGCGGGAGCCGGACGCTCCGGAGATCGCGGTCGAGAAGCTGCCTTCCGACACCGTGCTGTTTCTCCTCGGCAGCCGCTATTGCGAAACTGATCGCCTGTCATCCATCGCCTGGGATTTATTTGGCCATATCCCGTCAGGCTGGGGCCGAGTGCAGGCGATCTGCGACTACGTGCATGATCGCATCACCTTTGGGTATGAGCATGCCCGAGCAACCCGGACAGCTTTTGACGTCTTCGAAGAGCAGCAAGGCGTCTGCCGCGATTATGCGCATCTGGCGATCACGTTTTGCCGCTGCCTCAACATCCCGACCCGCTACTGCAACGGCTATGTCAGCGACATCGGCCTGCCTCTACCGCACGCGCCCGGTGATTTCGCGGCCTGGATAGAAGTGTATCTCGGAGGCCAGTGGCACACCTTCGATCCACGCAACAACAGCTCACGGATCGGCCGGATCCTTATCGCCTACGGTCGAGATGCCGCGGATGTACCGCTGACACTCACTTTCGGGGCAAATAACCTCATCGGCTTCCGTGTGACGACCGAGGAAGCACTACACCTATCCTGAATAGTTGTCTTAGTCGGCGCTGCTTTCGAATATCGCCGAAGAAGCTTACACGCTGATGAAACCGACAATCTCCCCCGTCAGCCCGTGATCGGATCGGGCGGCAGGGCCTACAACAGCGCGAGGTAGCCGACCGGCGGCAACGATCCGTTAACCATAGCGGCCGAGGTAGCTGTCAGCGATCGGCTGGGGGCTGAGCGGCGGCAGAGCAGCACCGAGACCCGGATGTACGGTCTCGCGGTGCGGCCTCGCTGGCGCAGTCGCGACAAGCCCGCACCTGGAACACCAGGGCGGGCTTTGATCGTCAGGTCGGGCGGCGGGGCAGATGTAGGACTATGTCAGAGCCTGCGGATGTAGTGACGGCCGACCACTGTACGTGTCAGGCTTGAGTGGGCAGCCCTCGTGCGCCTTGCGGTGGTACAGGCGCCGCAGGACGTTCGGCCCGCTGTACGTCCCATTGAGTGCCACGCGCCCGTGACAGGCAGGACAGCGCTTGACGGTCATGATGTACTGGGTCGCGGCTTCGTCCAGACTGACCGCAATCCAGGCTCCCTCGATCTTCACTTCACAGGTCTGCGGATCGGGTTTCGGCATAGCTCCGACCTGCCATGCTGGAGCGAGGGCCGCCAGGGCCTTGGCGTCACACCGCTGTTCGCCCTCTATCTGCGGGGCAACCCCGCTTCTGGCCGCATGGCCACCGAGCCGGGCCTGCCGTAGCTGGGCCGTATGGCCTCCGATTTCGCTCCCACCATGCTCCCCAACGCAGCCGCCCTGTGGCGCAGCGCTATAGAGGACCTGTCTCCGCACGTCTCGCCGTGCCGGTATCTCGTCCCAGCCCGCTGGGCGCCGATTCGGGAGGCCGCCATCCACTTCTGTGACCGACTGGGCGCCGAGGCGCACGCACTCGGCTGGACGGCGCCCGAACTGTTCGCGCTCCAACCCGAGCACGGGACGCTACGGATCGAGGTCTGCGGAGTGATGATGATCACCGGCAATCGGGCTCAGGCCATCGAGCCGACCCGAGTGGTGTTCGAGCGCGGCTCGGCCTACCGGACGAAGCAAGGCCAAGCCTGGGGGATCCCAGTATGGGAGTTCGCCAAGAAAGGCGCGGGCCGGTGAGTCACCGACTCTTCGCGCAGATCGGCAACACGGGCTCGCTGCTGGGCTTCACGATGCTGGTGACGATCCTGGCAGCCTGCGGGCTCACGGGGCTGGTGCCATAGCGGCTCGCGTTGGATCGAAAGGGCCGCGAACCCAGAGGTTCTGCAAAGAGAAGCTGCGGCATGAGGCGGGAGCGCTCGCCGATCCCGGCCGTTCCCCTCCTATGCGTACAGCCCTTGTCGTCCTGATCATGCTCGTTCGCTTCGGTCCCGACCTCGTCTACGCGGCGAACGCCTCGCTCCCGCATCCAGACCCATCGCGGCGGATGACCGCGCCGAAGTGGATTGTCAGCCCGCCTGCGATGGTGGTGATCCGGCCGGCAACGCCATGAGATAGATGCCTTGTCCAACCCGATGCTACGCGCAGAGCGCTAATCTTGCCTCGCCTTGGCGTTCGCGCGTTCGACCACGGCTCGCAAAGCCGCACTACCTTCTACCGCGAACCAAGCTCGCAGCATGTTCGATTTGTCGGGCGCATCACCAGTCCGTTCGCGGAACAGACCGTCGCAGCGCTTAATCTCCCGCTCGAAGAACATGTCGAGGTAGGAAGATCCCTTGGTCCGCGCGAGATCGACAAGCRCATCTTCGAGGACGCGCTGCATCATCTCCCCGACCATGGCTGAGACGTACACCGCCTCTCCACTCCCCTGTTCCGGTTCCGTCAACCAAGCCTCCAGCCATTCTGCGGCACCGTCGTAAGCTTGGCTCGAGGCTTGATGCAACGGTCGCCCCTATGCAGCATCGACTCTCATATGCTCCGGCCTGGCGGCCTATCATCAAGGCTCGCCCGGCTTTGCGCACATTCTGAAGGCGCCGCGGCTGGTGGCGCGGAGATAGGCCAGTCGAAGCCCAATCGCCTCGCCCCCACATGACCACGTTACAACGTGGTAGCGCGATCCCGTTGCCAGTTTCCGCGTGGTGAGCTAAGGTCCGATAAGAAGAGATTATCGGACATCAGAGCATAGCATGCCGTCGTCGCCGCCTCGCCTCCCCTTCTCGCACGCTGGGCAGGACTTCGTCGTCAAGGCGCGGCCAGTGGCGGACGGCGTTGAGGTCCGCGGCTTCTGGCATGCGCGCTCGAGGGGGCGGACACGGTTCTTCGTCATCGTGCCGGCTGAAGCCATACAGAGGGCACAGCGACCTGACTGGGCTGATCCGATGCAAGCCGCATTGAAGCTCGTGCGGACCCAGATCTCCTCGGCGATCGACAAGGGCGAGCCACTGGCTGAGGAACCTCAGCCTTGAGCACAGAAATCAGCCTCCCAACGCCGACCGGTCTGCAGGCGTTCGCGGACCAAGCGCTCCAGTACGCGGATCAATCCCGGGCGGCGAACACACGTCGGGCCTATGCCTCGGACGTGCGAGCCTTCGCTAACTGGTGCGCGGCACGGGGCGAGCCGTCTCTGCCGGCGAGCCCAGCTGCGGTGCTGGCCTACCTCATTGACCACGCGACCACGTTAAAAGTTGTCACGTTACAACGTCGACTTGCCGCGATCCGCGAACAGCACGCCGCTGCCGGGTTTGATCTGGAAACCTCCTCATCCGCGTTCCGCGACACGTGGCGAGGCATCAAGCGGGCGCATGGCCAGCCGGCAGTGAAGAAGCGCCCTCTCATGACGGTGGATCTCCGGCGCGCCGTTGCGACCCTGCCGGACACCCTCCGCGGACGACGGGACCGAGCGCTGATCCTCGTCGCCTTCGCAGCCGCGCTCCGCCGATCCGAGATCGCGGGGCTCGAGGTGGCTCGCAGGGATGGCGCAGCTTGGATTGAAGAACGGCCCGACGGCCTTGTGATCCATCTCGCCCGTAGCAAGACAGACCAACAGGCCGAGGGCGCCGAGATCGGCGTGCCCTATGGCTCGAACATGGAGACGTGCCCGGTGCGCAGCTATCGCGCGTGGATCGATGCAGCCCACCTGACAGAGGGGCCGGCCTTCCGGCCGATCGATCGGCATGGGCATATCGGCGTCGAGGCAGTGACCGATCGGACGGTTGCCCGGATCATACAGCGTACCGTCGAGGCCGCGGCACTCTCAGACGGGTACTCGCGAGAGGAGGCGCGGCAGCTCGCGGCTGCCTATGCCGGACACTCGCTGCGGTCCGGGCTTGCAACATCGGCCGCGGCGAACGACGCGCCCGGTCATGCTATCCAGCGCCAACTCCGGCACAAGCGGTTCGATACGACGAGCGGCTACATCCGTTCTGGGCAGCTCTTCAAGCAGAACCCGGCCGGGATCGCAGGCCTGTAATGCGCGTCCTGGCTCTCACCACACAAAAGGGCGGCTCCGGTAAGAGCACGCTCGCCGCCTCACTCGCCGTCGCGGCTATGCAGGATGGTGAGACCGTCGCGGCCCTCGATACGGATCAGCAGGCGTCGCTCGCAGGTTGGGGAAAGCGACGCGAGGCCGAGGACCTGGACATACAGCGGGTCGAGCCTCCGGCATTCGCCGGGACGCTCGGCAAGATCCGGAAGGCCGGTTCTGTCTCACTGGTGATCGTCGACACGCCCGGTCGTTTCGGTCCCGACGTGGCGCTTGTGCTGCGCGAGGCGAGCCTGTGCCTCCTGCCGGTGAAGCCCTCAATCCTCGATGTCGAGGCGGCACGACCGACGGTCGAGCAGTTGCGGCTTCTGGGACGGCCGTTCGCGTTCGTGCTCAATCAGTGCAACCCCACGACACAGGCCCGCACGCTCGACGCTGCGACTGCCCTCGTGAGCACCGGCGCGCTCGCGCCCTCGATGGTGGCGACGCGCTCGGACTTTTTGGACTCGATGACGACAGGGCAGGGCGTCACGGAACTCGCTCCCAAGGGCAAAGCGGCCGTCGAGGTTCGCTTGCTCTGGCAATGGATTAAGGCGCAGCTCGAAGGCACGAAGGCATGAGCAAGAAGCCGCGGCCATCCATCAATGAACAGCTCGCTCGGCTAGCCGCACAGGCACAAGCGCCGGCTGCTGAAGCACCACGCGACCGCATTGTCACGGGTCAGCGTGACGACGTGACCACGTTACCACGTGATAGCGTTCCCACGGCGTCACGCGAAAACGTTGTGTCTGAACCGATGGCGAGTGAGCCGTCTGGGCCGGAGGGCTACAAACGCCGGGTCCGGTATGAGAAGCCGCACGCCTCGATCTACGCGCATCCGAAGGTGTTTAAGGCGCTACGGGAAATCGCGGCGGCGACGGACTGCAAGCCGCATGACCTCTACATCGAGGGGCTCCGGATGGTGCTGCGCCAGCACGGTCGCGACTTCGATGCCTTGAACCGAGGCGAATGACGACGTGATCACGTGACAACGTCAGCGGATCTCCGTGAGGGTAGAGCGTGGTGCGGCTCATCATTGCATTCGCCCTATGCGCGCTCGCGAGTGCGGCGACCGCTCAAGAACCTCGTTCAGCTCCGCCCGCCGTGATTAAGCGCCCGGCCCAGGCCGCGCCCGCCACTGAAGGTCAACATGGAGGCGAGGTGCGGGCGACCGTTCGGGCGGCGGAGGCCACTGAGGAGGGGACAGCTCAAGTTCTGCCCTAACGGCAACGAAGCGTACCGACGTGACCACGTTGTCACGTGACAACGTGCAAAATGATTAGGATGCGAGTCTTGCCCGCATCGTGGACCCGTCCGGCCATAGGGGTCCCTAAACGGTCATTGGCTACATCAAGCGGGCGAACGCCTTCAAGGGCCACTCGGGGAGCGGGTTTTTGTTGATCCTGCGCTGTAGCGGTGCGGAGTGACAACGGCGGCCTTTAGCGCGACACTCGGTCGAGCAAATCAGGCGGCCAACAGCTTGAGCATTCGATGGGGGCGGCGGAGTGCGCCATGCCACGCTACTTCTTCGACGTGCAGTCTAAGTCTGGTTTGGTCTGCTCGGATTTTCAGGGATTAGATTGTCCTGACAACGAGGCGGCGCTCGCGCTAGCTCAGCACGGCGCTGGTTTCACCTCGGCAGGCGATTGTGCGCGGAACCCGCAGCTCAAAAAATACAGCTTCACTGTTGGCGATGCGCAGCACAAGCTGCTTTTCACAGTGCCGTTCAGCGAACTCCTGCCAGACGATGAGCCGCCGCCTACCGTCAAGAAGCGTCGCCCGCGTGCTGCGGCACGCAGCTCGCAAGACAACGATCACGCCTGACCGCGCTTAAACAATCAGCATCCGGCGCCTCCTGACACCGATGTTTTCGGCAATACGCGCGAAAGGGTCCGGCTTTCTACGAGAAGGAAGGAACTGAAGATGTCTAAGTTCCTATTTTCCGTCATAACAGCAACCGCACTCCTCGGCTCATCCGCCGTCGCACAGGTTGTCGTAGAACCTCCGGTCGGATCTTCGGATGCAGGTACGAACGTGCAGAAAACTACGGATACCGTCCCAGATCGGGTGCGAACGTATGATCCTGTGGTGACCGGCGGCATCAAGATCCGCAGCGACTTGGCAGATAAGCCTGAACAACCGACGCCCCGGCCGAAGCCGCATTGAGACGATGCACGGCCCCAACGTCGAGACTGCAGCCAAGATCATCGCCGAAAACGTCGTCTCGGCGGTTGAACATGGCCGGCATGGGAACGGTGGCTTAAAGCGGGCTGAGCACACAGCCGCCATAGCTGACCTTATGCGCGCGCTACTGAGCGTCATGCCGACTGACGACAGCGCTACCTTGGCGGCGGCCTGCAATAGCGTTCTGGCCGACCTCTCGCCGCGATGGGGCTCACTGGCCCGCGAGTCAAGGCGGTCGCCCCTGACGATGGATCAGTTACGCTGCACGGGCCGTAGGACCTGAACAGCGCCACCGGAAAGCGGACCTGCATCGATCGTCAGATCAGCGACAGTTTCGGTCGCCTGATTGGCAAACGCCCCACAACCGACCTTGTCCTATCTCGCACGATTAGCGTCCAAGACCGGTTCGGGTCAGCTCCACATACCTCATCCGCCATTTCCGCGATGACGGTTCGCGCCTCAGTAAGCGCCTCATCAAGGTCCGCAGCTTCGACGCCCTCGGCATCCAAGATCGTCTCCACGCCGTTCGACACATCAAAGAAAAAGCTCGGTGCCACGACTGGGCTCCTTAATACACGGTCGTCACGAGAACGATCGGTTCGGACGCCTACGTACTTTGACTTCATGGTACGAGCGTTGCCGCAAAGCGCAAAGATACCCGATAGGCCGAAGAGGTACGTATTTAAGCTTGTCAACAATATAAAAAAATGGCCTATTCAATGCATCAATGCGCCCGCGTCCCAAAATCACGCTTATTTATAGCGGTCAATTGAGTTGAAAACAACCAACTTAGGGGATAACAATGCTTATGATATTCGAACATCGCCCTAATGTAACCAAGAACAAGAAAAATATTAACGAACATGAATTGCATGAACACATCGCTAAAATGATTGCAAAAATACTGTACAAACGACTGCCTCCCGCAAATAATGGCAAGGTAGCTTTTGAACCCAGATCGCTCTAGGTCTCGCATTATGTCTCAATCGAATACAGAAGCTTAGTGCACGTATTGCAGATGCTTCTCGGCTTCTACTCACTACGCCCACGCCGCCGCGAGTGGCATCTGAAGCCTCGGGAGGGGGCGCAAGCCTCAGTGCTCGGTGACGAACCGGGCTGTCCACTCGTCAGCCCTCAGCTGGGAGCCTACGAGGCACGGCACGCTGTTGCTGACTGCGATCCCGATCCTCATGACAGCATCTCCTCCCGACACATGACAGCGGTCGCCCACTCCGAGCGGGACGGGGCAACCGCCTCGACGGCTTCGAGCTGCCGCAGCACTCCAATGACGCCGTCCAATTCCTCGTCCGTCATGCGCTCCGGACCGGGCTTCAGATCTGGGTAGCGGCTCTCCAACCGAACCATCCGGGCCTTCAGGGTCGTGGACACAGGCGGGACTCCATCTCCAGGTAGCTCGCACGGACGTCGCGCTCGTGGGATCGGATCTGCGCGATCAGGGCACACTGCTCCGGGTCGGACTCGGAGTCCCACTCGGCCATAAGTTCGTCGATGCCACCGACCGCGCCAGCCATCCGGTGCAGACGATCGAACAAGGCCCGTTCGACCTCTTCGTAGGTCATGTGGTCGAACTGGCCGGTCCCGTGCTTCGTCTCCACACGGACAAGGCGGGCTTCCAGAGCTTTCAGCCTCATGCCCCCCGCGCCTCCAGCGCCGCCATCCGCCGGTGCAACTCGGTCGCCTCGATCGCCCGCACATGCACGTCGAGGGTGTTGGAGATCTCGGCCGCCTCAGAGGGCGTCAGCTCGCCCGCGGCGACCGCGGCCACGATAGCGCCGGTGGCCTTCGGCAGGTCGTCCGTGGTTTCGATCAGCGGTAGGGCGAAGGTGATCGGCCTGTCCTTGCGAGCTGGCAGCAGGCGGTCGAGGCAAAGCCGCATCGCGGTCGGGTCGCCATCCTGGGCCATCTCCACGGCCTTGCGCAGAATGCTCTCGGCGTCGCCGTCGAGGATCTTCTCCAGGGCCACAGTGGTCTTGTTGCGCGAACCCTTCGGCCGCCCCGCAGGGTTGCCAGACTGGCCGGGCTGAAATCCGGGCTTCCCTGTGGTCATGATCCCGCCTCTCGGCCGATCTCGGCCTCCGTTAGATTGTTCAGATCAACTTGAATACGACGCAGCCCCTCGGCAAGAACTTGGAGCGAAGCGACCGCGGCTTGTTACCGGACGGCGCCGGCATCTTCACGAACCTCGATCGTCACGGCCGCGGTTAGCGTCATCTGGCGTGCGGTCTCGATGCCCGCGGCGAAGGCGGCTTGCTCGCGCGGGGTCATGTCGACGGCCCTTCGATCCTGGGCCAATCGGTCGCGGAGGCCAGTGGCGGAGCGGAACGGTTAACTGCCGAGAATGTTGTCCGCCCATTTACGGGAGGATCGTCGTGAAGCATCTCCTCGCAGGTACACTGATCGCAGCCGGTCTGCTCAGTATCCCCGCCGTTCCGGCTGTTGCACAAAGCATTGACATCGGACCCGGTGGCGTGAGGGTTGATCCGCGCTCGCCCCGGGAGCGGGACAGGGATGAGATCCGGCGGGAAGAGCGGCGCGAAGAGTTCCGCGATGATCGGCGTGGACCGATCCGCCGTGAGGAGCGCCTCCGTCGCGAGGATGACGACGATGATTGATCCGCAGTGAGAGCGGGCGGCCGATCTATGTGCGGCGGGGTGAGTGCCCCGCCGTATCAATGTCGGCAGCAGCCCCGAGGGTGGGGTCACCCAGTTCATGCACTTGCCTCTACCTCGACCTCATAAGCCGCCATCTCTTCGTCGGTCGCGGCCACGGCCGAGCACCATTGGAAGTGCAATGGCATCGGCATGGCGTAGGCCGGCACCCGATAGGAGCCGAGAGCGTCGCGACGGGTCTCCGTGCCCACGTTCACGATCAGCCCAGCTTCGAGCAGGTTGCGGAGCGTCTTCTGTGCGCAGGCCGGCGGCTCGCCCCGATCCGGTACGGCCACAAGCTCGCCAAGGCCCCGGACCCGACGGACGACGAAGGCGTGCGCGCCGCCATGAAGGGCGCCAGGCGCAAGGTAGGCGTTGCCCCGACGCAGAAGGCTGCCGCAACCGCCGAGATCCTGGCCGCGCTCCTGATGCGGACGCTGGACACCCTGACGGGCAAGCGGATCGGGCGTTGCTCGCTCTCGGCTTCGCGGGCGCGTTCCGCAGGTCCGAGCTGGTCGCGCTCGACGTGGTGGACCTGCGCGAGGATCCCGAAGGCCTGCGGGTCATGGTCCGCCGGTCCGAAGTCGACCGAGAGGGTAGGGGGTTCGAGAAGGCCATCCCGCACGGGCGGTACATCAGGCCGGTGGCGCTCGTGCGCGAGAGGTTGGATGCGGCCGAGATCACGGAGGGGCCGGTGTTCCGGCCGATCTCGCGATCTGGCCGAGTGCTTCACTTCGACCAGCAGGCAGAGCCGAACCAGCTCACAACCCAGACCGTTGCCGATCTGGTGAAGCGGTACGCTTCGGCCGCTGGATACGACGCCTCGGCGTTCGGCGCCCACAGCTTGAGGGCTGGCTACATCACCTCCGCGGCTGAGCGCGGTGCTGATCTGGCGAGGATCATAGACCAGTCCGGCCACCGGGATGCGGCGACGGTCATGACGTACATCCGGCGGGCGAACGCCTTTAAGGGCCATTCGGGAAGTGGGTTTCTGTAGGCTGCTTGGCCGCGCAACAGGAACTTGCGCGACTGAGATCAATCAGGAAACGAGAGTGAGCTCGTCCTCACGAGCAGCACGCTCCCCGCCTGCAGACTTGATCCGGTAGCAAGGCTCCCCGGATCGATCGTCTGGCATAAGCCGAATGACCTCAAAGAGGCCGTCGACGACGCTACTCTTAGCGCCGACGTAGTTCATACCCATCTGCCGAACGCTCTGACCGAGCTTGAATTTATGAGACATCTCTCGTCCTCCAGAGTATGACGCTTTGCAGTCGTCGACTGTCTATCTGCGCACCTTGGCCTTGCGGGCGGCGAAGCGTGCATCGCGCGCAGCCTTCTGCTCGGCAGCGAGTACGACCTGCCGCTCTGCCTTCTCTGCGGCCAGACGAGCGACTTCGACTTCCGCGCGCTCCCTCGCCGCAAGAGCTTCCGCCTCACGCTCGGCCTCAGCGGCAAGACGCGTCGCTTCTCGTTCGTTGGCTCGCACTTCTCGCGCCTCGATGAGGGCCTGCCGCTCGGCCTGCCGCGCCAGCACAGTCGGGTCATCCGCTGCCGGGCGTGCCCGGAACCGATCAAGTGTGGCCTGCCGCGCCTTCGCAGTGGCCTCAAGCCGATCGACGAGCTGGTCTGTTTTGAATTGACCCACGTACATTCCTTAGGCGCACCGGAGCTGAACACAGGTGCAAGAAACAGATGAAGCCGCTCCCAGAGGGAACGGCTTCGAAACTCGTCATAAGCAGATGAGCGAAGCTCAAGCGGCCTGAAGGCTGCCGGCAGACTGTTTACCAGTGCGGCGGTCGGACTCCATCTCGTAGGAGACCTTCTGTCCTTCGATCAGGTTGTTCATGCCGGCCCGCTCGACGGCGGAGATGTGGACGAACACGTCCTTGCCGCCGTCATCCGGCTGGATGAAGCCGAAGCCCTTGGTGTCATTGAACCACTTAACGGTGCCGATGCTCATAGGTATTCCGTATCTATATAGGCAAACGAATGGGTCGATCGCATGCACCGCACGCGCTCGGTCGCTGGTCGTCGAAAATGGGAGAGATGCAGAACGCTCGCCCTATTCAGGCGATACGGCCGAATATCTGGCCAAAAGTCGATGTGTGATTTGTACACCACCTGCGAGACAATCACAAGCGCACGTCCAATCAGGGCAGATATGCTTGGAGGTCCGGCAAGCTCAGCCCTTTCGCCGAACTGATGCTTGAACCCCGCTAACGATCCCGGTGCACCGCATCCGCAGGCGGACGCTGGGCGACCGGTTGGGGTGAGGGGACGTGCCGGCCGCACGTGAAGGGGGGACGAACATGGTAGCCGGCGCGCTCGCGAGAGGCCTGTCGCGAACCTGAGTGCGCCTCCGTTCACGGGTCGTTAGCCATACCCGCTCAGCGTGCCGCTCCGTCTTGGAGCTGGCCCATGATCCTGTCTGCCCTCGTCGCTAAACTCAAGCAGCGCGCCAAGGCCGACTTCAGGGGTCGGCACTTTGAGGCGGCCCTGATCGTCCAGGCTGTCTCTGGTACCTGCGCTACCCGCTGAGCTACCGCGACATTGAGGAGATGCTTCTGGAGCGCGGAATGGAGGTCGATCACTCCACCCTGAACCACTGGGTTCTGGCCTACGCGCCGCTGATCGAGAAGCGGCTGCGTCAGTTCCGCAGACCCCACTGCGGCTCAATCCGGATCGACGAAACGTACATCAAGGTGCGCAGCACCGATCAGCCCTCCTACACCGTCCAGTAAAGTCGCGAGAACCAGCTAAGGGCGCCACCGGTTTCCGCGAACATGAACACCTTCGCGCCATTGCCGGCGGACCGCGTCTCGCCTTGCGCGAATGCTCTTGATCGCATGCCAGCTACGGATTTTATCGCGCGCTGGCGGCTCATCACGGGGAAGCCGCCAGCGGTCATGCTGGACAGCCGATCCGAGATGTTGGCGCTGTTGGTCAAAAGCGTTCCCGCTGCGCCGCTGTCGGTCACGGAAGCAGTGGCCCGTCTTTCGGTCCCCTCGCCATCCGAAATTCGGTCTGATGCCTGCGCGCGCCGCTCGATGGTCTCCAACGTCCTAGTCTTTCGTCCGCGCGAGGGGCGACATCCGCTGAAAGGCCGTGGTGAGGATCGCGCGGCGTCTTGAGCCGGCAGTGCGTGCCGGAGCCCGGAACCGCGTGGCAGGGTGTGGCTCGAGCGCTCTGGCGACCTGCTGCCCGGCGCGTCATGGTCGGGCATGCTGAAACCGTCAACCCAGACCTGCGAAGTGATGGTAGACGGCGCATGGCGCACCCTTGGCCTCGATGAGGCGAAGGCTTTGCACCGCGATGCTCTCAAGCGGTGCCCGATCTGCCACGGCCGTGTGACGGTCCAGGGTGTCTACAGCGGGCAGGGATATTCGACGCTGTCGCACCGCCGCATCCATGACGGGTGCCCGCTGATCCCTAGGCACTACAAGGGCGTGCCGTCGCGACATCCGCAAGCACTCAAGTAGGCGTAGTGCATCCCGGGAGGAACCTGCTGGGCACGGAGCGCGACCGCCCCCACCTCAGCTTCCAGCATTAGCTCGGCGCTGATAAGCCTCGACACCTGTTTCCCGCGACAGCCCCTCCCGCTCCTGCTACAGCCGCGCGTCTTCCCGTCAGCGCGCCCGAGGCGTTCGCGACATGCAACCGCTGGGCGCCCGCGTCCGGCATCAAGCCCGGGCGATCGAGGGCGTCAAGGATGTGGCGCGGGGTCAACCCGGAATGACGTCGGGCACACCTGCCCGAGGGGTTATGAAGCCGACGCCAACCGTGTTGGACCGCCGCCAAACAACTCGCACGGGTTGCAGCTGCGGGTCAGGGCCAATCCGCAGCTGAAACACCCGCGGCACCTCTATGCCAGGCGTAAATGCAACGCAGGCGCCATACCCTGACAGGTTGAGCACCACGCACTGCACCTCGGCATTCATCCTAGCGAAGGCGGCACCTCCGGGCAGGGCCGTGCTTGCACGATATTTGGCGCGGCGTTCGAGCACGAGGGCTTCCTAGAAGAGGCGTTCTAGGGTCCGTTATTGCAAAGCAAGGCTTAAGTTTTACCCAATAGGCTAGACGACCGCTCCCTTATCAAGATTGGCGGCGAGGCTCACCCCGTTGCTCTACTGCAGACCGACCGCCGCGACAGGCGAGCAAGGCTCCCCCTCGCATCTCGGCGGCCGGCCCGCAGTCGTCACAACAGGCGTTCGTGGCCGCCGGTTCGCCGCTCAGCAGGGGGTGAAATGGCGAGCAGATCTCTGCTCGCCGAGCGGCAAGGATTACCGTGCCGATCAGAGCGGGATGGGTGATAGCTCGCATCGTTGTTCCGCCCTGACGTGCTCAGGGGCTGCAACTTAGACCCTCAAGCCGCTCGCTCTAAGACACGCTTCACCTGCACCGCTGACCAGATCCCGCCACGTGCCGTATGCGCATAAGGCGTTTTACGCCTCCTCGGCCTTAGTCTGCTTGGCCAYGGCAGCATCACGGCGACGGGCCGCGCGATTGTTCTCAGGCACCTCCTTCTGCAAGGCTTCCTGGCTCGTGTAGCCCTGAGCGCCCGGGCTGCCGCGCRTCTGGGTCACCGTTGCGCGCAGCTTGGCGGACTTCATGTGCTTGCCRTCTTGGAAATCTGCCATCGTGTTTTCCTTCTTYGTGTCGCCGTCACTCGACCCAATTAMGCGCGGGCTAARRCCCWCTGCACCTGCAYTGCAGAYCATCTCSMKCCACGCGCTGTCGGGATCTCTCGTGCGTTCAGGCCATYTGCAATCTGCCTGAGGCTCACAGCACCGTCAGTCCGGATCTCAGCGATGTCCGTGGCCAGATCCCGAGCCCGTRCTAGCGAGCGCTSCTGACGCRCGGCCACGCCCTTCGCTCTGATCACATCTGTCAGTAGYGCACCACGATCTCCGCCAAGCTGGATAACCATGATCTGCTGCGCAGCCCCTGCCCGACGAGCAAGACTGGAGCGTTTGGCTCARCCAATCGCCCAGAAGAGCGGCAACGCGCCGGCCAGGAACAGCGCGGATGATATGAGCACGGCGGCGCGCTCGCGATGGTGGAGGACAAAGGCGTGAGGGCTGGCAAACATGGGAGAGCCGGAGCGAATGTGTGCTCTCACGCTCGCCCGTCAACCTTGACCAATTAGGGGCAGCTCGCACCGTCCACAGGTGGTCGTCGATGCGTGTCACCGCCGCGCCACATGCCGGTGAATGTGCGGGGGCGCACCTCACGGAACCTGAGCTCGGGGTATTCGTCTCCCCAAGGCCGTCATCGCCCCCTCGGCGGCCCGATCCAGCGGCGCAGTTACCTTCCGGGTTGCTGCGCCGTTTTCGTTCGAGGCTCCTATTCAGGGTGCTGACGTCAACGACTACGGTCAGACGCAGTTATAGTTCTCATGCGTGAGCCGTCAGCAACTTATCGCACAAAGGGCCATTAGCTAGCCAGTCTCTGCCCTTGGCGCTTGGCCTGTTCAAATTCCTGGAGGTCAATAGCTAGCTGGAGGATCTGCGAGCTCTTCAGGCGTGCCGGATCCATGACGCTGCCGATGTTATGCGCCAGGTAAATTTCCTGCACCTCCAGCGTGCGCATCGCGCCACCCATCGTCCAGTTGGGGAAGGAGCGAGCGGTTACATCGTAGACGTTGACGATATTCGGGCTGGAGTGACGGTTATCAAGAGCAATACGATTATAGGTTTCGGTCACCTTGGCTCGTTCGCCTTCTAATATCTGAACGAACCACGTCTTGTCGAAAATCAAGAAGCCGGTCACGCCGTCGCGGCTGTTGTTGCGCTGAGAGGCGGAAACGATCTCACGCAAGTTCGTGAGCATGGCGCGATCACCACCTAAAACGGTGTTGCGGCTATAGTAAACAAGCTGGTGGATCATTGATGCTGTGCCTCGTTTGAGCGGCATCGCTCCGCTCCAAGCTCAGCCATAACGTTAGAGGCGTTATATGATTCCATGCGGTGCTCAAAAAACCGATCGATTGGTGATTTTTTGAATAACCAGTCGTTAATAGGGTGGCTGATCAAAGCCTAACGGGGTCGCGGCACACAGTTCTTACTTGCCCATGAAAATGAGGGCGGTTTTCATGACCGCTGCGCTCGATCTGTTTCCTCTGCCGCAACTGCCTCCACCGCAGCGATGACGTTCTCCAGTTCGGCAACCTGACGGAGCGCGTTCTGCGCCGGCAGGCCATCATGCTCCGCCATCGCTAGGACGAGCATGCGCTGGTGCGCCTTGAGACGTTCGAGAAGGGCGCCGAGCTTGTTAGTCATGGGCAGGCTGTAGCTGCGTAGGGCAGGGCTCGACAAACGAACCGCGTCCTCACTGGGGGCGAGCGGCGCAATGCGGTCGGTGCGGATAGCCGACCTGTATGCTGGACGGCGTGAATCATGACCCGTGTAGCCTTGGCGCTGCTCGATGGACAGCTCTGAAGCCGCGTCTATGTGGGCCGCTGCGACGCCGTAAGTTCCCCTCGCGGCACAGAGGATACAGCTTGAAACCTCGGCTCGTTCAACGCCTTGCCGGATCCCGCGAGACGGCTGCGATGGCCGGTGGGTTCGTTCTGCTCGTTCTTGCCGGTCTGGCGTCGGCTGCCGCGGCTCTGGCCAGTGCGGACGCCGACGCCTGGTCCGTTCACTCCGCTGAGGTACGCCAAGCCGAGGCGCGGTTGTTCCAACTCGTTCAAAGAGCGGAGACGGGGCAGCGCGGCTACTTGCTCAACGGCGACACAATTTACCTCGACCCATTCACCGCCGCACGCACGGCGGCTGCCCGTTTATCTAAAGGCACTACAAGGGTATTCCGAAACATCATCCGCAAGCGTTAAAGTAACGTAGCGCATCTCAGAAGAGATGTCACCGGGATGACGTCGGGGTGTTAGATATCCCGGCTTTAACTTTGATTTGTATCATTCCAGCGAGAGTTCGGGTCGGCGCGGCTCTGCATGGCTTCCTCGTCCGCGATGGCCCGGTTGATCGCCTCGATCTCGGCCTGTACGTTCTGAATGCTCTCTCTCTGATCCACGAGCTTGCGGCGGTCCGTCACCATCTCCTCGCGCAGCTTCCGCAGGGCCTCGACCGGACTTGAGCATGGGGTCCTCCTGCCGCGGCGAACTGGCCCTGGCTCCTCGCCATTCTCGTCGATCACCGTTGGCCCACTGTTCGCAATACCACGGTGCTCTGCTCGGATGTCCAGAGCCATCGCACATCGTCTGGGTGAGGAGGATAATGCGGATAGTGGATGTCCCTCCGTCGCCAACGCGCCCGGGCGATTGAAGCTGTACATGCACAGGAGGGGACTCCGTGCGGGGGCGGCTACGGAGTTAGCCACCATGAGCGACTTCGATCACATCCTGGACTGGAAGCTCCTCGCCTGCTCGCACACCTTCCCGCGCGTAAACGGCGGCGCCTTTATCAACGAAGGCTGCTCCGAGACGGTGCGGGACGGCGGCGACCACGCTCGCCCGGACCCTGGCGCCGCTACCAAATGAGGTCGATCACAGGTCGTCACCGGTCTTTGGCGCTGTCGGCCGCAAGATCGAGTAGCCGTTGGGCAAGGAGCACCGCCGTCGCCGCGTCGACAGCAGACGCATCCGCTCCGACCTGCGGCACGAGTTCCGGATGCTCCAGGAACACAGGACCGCCTACCATGACGGCGATGGAGCGGTTGCGAGAGGCTGCGCGCACGGAGCGGATCGCCGTCGCGAGTTGAGTGACGCGCGTTTCGTTGCTGAGCGTCAGGCCAACCACGTCGAACCATTCGGACGCCACCAAGGCCGCGATCTCCTCAGAGCTGGACGAGAGCCCGACTGATACAGCCCAGCCTGCCCTGGACATGAATTGTTCGACGATCCGCACACCGAACGTGTGCTGCTCGCCAGGGGCGCTCATCAGGAGCAGGCGGCGGTCGTCCCCGAGCGGGATGGCTTCCCCGCCGACCCGAAACCGAGCCACGAGCTGTTGAAGGCGGGCGACGCCCGTCGTCACCTCGACGAAGTCGCACAGATCCTCCTCCCACATGCGGCCCAGGAGGGCCGCTGAGGGCGCCAGGAGGTCGAGGAACAGGCGATCGACCGGATAACCTTCCCCGACCAGCGCCGAGAAAGCCTGGATCATGGCCGTGTCGTCCTGCGCGAGCGCCAGATGCGTGAAGGCCGCGACTTGCTCCACATCCGGTTTGAACGCGGGTTTGATCTGCTCAGCGACGAACCTGCGATGCAGTAGCACCAGTTGGGGGATGATCTCGGTCTGGACGAGGCGCCCCAGAGCCAGGCAGCGCTCTCGGGCGGCTTCATCGGCGCGTTTCCGTGCGTATACTTGGCGAGCCCGGGCTGCGCGCTCATTGTCCTGAGGCGAATGATCGCTCCACGAGCCTTCAGACGATGCCAGATCTCTCATCGCCCCCCCTCCCGGCGGCCTGCGTCGACGGTCTCAAAGGCCTGTCGATCTTATGCGGACATGAGAGCTGCCAGGATGCCTAATGTAAAGCTATGCGGCTCAGCGCCGCGTTGGTGTGTTTTCATACCTGTGGCATCATCCGGGATGTTGGAGAAAAACGCTGGGAATTTGTGCCTGCATGTTGAGGTCCGCCGAAGTCTTACCGGACCTCGGTTCTGGGCATGGACGATCTATGCCGATGAATACGAATGCCCTATTGACGAGTCGCGTCCGATGTTCTCAAGCAGCGCCTCTGCGATGAATGTCGGTGTTATGGTCAGAAATCACATGTATTTCATGCATGGTGCTCGTGTAAGGATTTTACATTAGAATTCGTATCAGTTCGATTTGATCGTTTTAACCTGTATCGCGCCGCTATGCTGCTGACCGTTATCGCTCAGTCATAATACCTTCGAATTTTCGAAGCGCGTGATGAGCTGGTAAGGACCTAGCGGTCGGTCTAGCGTCGAGATAGAACCTGATGCTTTGGTTCTGAACCCTACCAGATTGCGCGCAGCCTTATACGACTCGCCGGCGCGGTCGTGACGTGGCTAGGTGTGCAGTCCCGCGGTGTGGTGGCATCAATTTAGCTGTAACCGCCGCACACCGGGAGGCGTTATGGGACAGGTTCTTCACGGCTGCGCCACGACCACGCACGCGGTCAGAGCAACGCTACAGCGATCGAAAGCTCCGCTCAAAGATCTTGCCGCCCAGCATGGACTGAACCCCAAGACAGTCGCGAAGTGGCGTAAGCGAGCCTTCGTGCATGACGCGGCGATGGGACCGAAGACGCCGCTCGTGCATGACGCGGCGATGGGACCGAAGACGCCGC
>NZ_JBFUGA010000094.1:0-22903 GCF_056403155.1 Methylobacterium sp. P3_A11 | reverse complement strand
TTGCCGAACAGGACACCGGCCGTCGCAGAACCCTGCGCAGCCAAGTCCCAAAAAAGTTGCGATGCGCCGGTCTGGTGGCCTGAGCGGCGTGCCCAGAACCCGATCCCATCTCGAACTCGGCCGTTAAACACGCCAGCGCCCATGGTACTGTGTCTCAAGACACGGGAGAGTCGGTCGCCGCCAGACCCGCCCATCGCAAACAACACCGGTCCAGACCGGCATTCCCTCGACACGAACACCATCGCCGACAGCCCGTTCTCCATGAGAGCGGGCTGTCGGCGTTTTGCCGTTGCTATCCGGGCTTCGGCGGCCGCCTTACCGCGAAGTCATCTCGCCGCGAGCATCCCGTAATTACGGCCCTGCCAACGTCTTCGGACCGCGCGCTGCCCATGGCGCGCGCGGACGAAGCCGGCGACGGATCTCGCGCCCTCCGAGTCCTTCATGCCCCGCTTCGGAACGGGCCGAGGCCTGCGGGCTCGGCCCGTTCGGCCGGAGAGGGGAGGGGACCGGTTGGACCATGTTAACGGAGACACGTTCCCCCGATTTGCGTGGCACGCTATGGAGCGGGGCCATGCGACTGCTCATCATCGAGGACGACCGCGAGGCGGCGGCCTACCTGGTCAAGGCCTTTCGCGAGACCGGACATGTCGCCGACAGCGCCCATGACGGCCTCGACGGCTATGCGCTCGCGCGCGAAGGCACATACGACGTTTTGATCGTCGACCGGATGCTGCCGAAGCTCGACGGCCTCTCGCTGATCCGGTCGCTGCGCGAACAGAACGTGACAACCCCGACCCTGATCCTCTCCGCACTGGGTCAGGTGGACGACCGGGTGAAGGGCCTGCGCGCCGGCGGCGACGATTACCTGCCTAAGCCCTACGCCTTCTCGGAATTGCTGGCCCGCACGGAGGCCCTGGCCCGCCGACAGGCCGGCTCCGGTGCAGCAGAGGAGACACGCTATCGGATCGGCGACCTGGAACTCGATCGGCTGTCCCACCGGGTGACCCGGGCGGGCCGCGAAATCCCGTTGCAGCCCCGCGAATTCCGTCTCCTCGAATACCTGATGCGGCATGCCGGCCAAGTGGTGACGCGCACCATGCTCCTTGAGCACGTGTGGGATTATCACTTCGACCCGCAGACCAACGTGATCGACGTCCACGTCTCGCGTCTGCGCGGCAAGCTCGACAAGGGCTTCCCATCCCCGATCATCCACACGATCCGGGGCGCCGGCTATGTGCTGCGCGTTGACGAGGGTGCCGCCGGGTGAGCGACGCGTCGGCTGGCGCGCCGGTCCCCGCCGAGACGCGCGCTGCGCGCTTCCAGAAGCTGTTCCGCACCACCGCGTTCAAGCTGTCGCTGGCCTACTTGGCGATCTTCGCCCTCTGCGCCTTCCTGGCGCTCGGCTACGTCGCGTGGAACGCCCGCGCCGTGCTCGACGACCAGATCGTCTCGACCATCGACGCCGAGATCAACGGCCTGTCCGAGCAGTACAATGCCGGAGGCCTGCGCCGGCTGATCACTGTAGTGGAACGGCGCTCGCGGGAACCGGGCGCGTCACTGTACCTCGTGACGACCGCGGGCGGCGATCATGTCGTCGGCAATGTCGGCTACGTTCCCGCCGCCGTGCTGGCGACGCCAGGCCAGAGCGAGACGCGTTACGGTCGCAACGATTCGGATGCCGAGGCGCATCGGGCGATCGTGCGGGTCTTCACGCTGCCGGGGGGATTCCGGCTCCTCGTCGGGCGCGATACCGAGGAGCGCGACCGCCTGCGCGCGGTGATCGGACGGGCCTTCGTGACCTCGCTCGCTGCCATCGTGCTCCTCGGCGTGATCGGTGGCTGGCTCGCGGCCAGCCGCGTGTTGCGCCGGGTCGATGCGATGACCCAGACGACCCGGGCGATCATGGCGGGCGATCTCGACGGTCGGCTCCACGTGGCCGGGAACGGCGACGAACTGGATCGGCTGGCATCGAGCCTCAACCAGATGCTGGAGCGCATCGGAGAATTGATGCGCGGGATGCGCGAAGTGTCCGACAACATCGCCCACGACCTGAAGACGCCTCTGACCCGCCTGCGCAACCGCGCCGACGAGGCCCTGCGCCGGGGGACCACGCCGGAGGACCTGCGTGCGGCGCTCGAGGCCGTGATTGAGGAAGGGGATGGGCTGATCCGGGTGTTCAATGCCCTGCTGATGATCGCAAGGCTCGAATCCGGCAGCGCCCAGGAGATGCTGGTGCCGCTGGATGTCGGCCAGGCGGTGCGCAGCGTCGGTGAATTGTACGAGGCGCTCGCGGAGGACCAGGGGCTGACCCTTGCGGTGCAGGCGCAGGATGACCTGATGATCGCCGGCAACCGCGAACTGATCGGCCAGGCCCTGGCCAACTTGATCGACAACGCCTTGAAATACGGGGCTGGGTCAGTCGGCACGCAGGCGCGCGTGACCCTCGACGCACGGCGCGCGGGCGACATGATCCGTCTCACCGTCTCCGATCACGGGCCGGGCATCCCCCAGGCGGAGCGCGCCCGGGTGCTCGACCGCTTCGTCCGCCTTGAGGATGCCCGCTCGCGACCGGGCTTCGGGCTCGGTCTCAGCCTCGTCAACGCCGTGGTGCACCTGCACCATGGGACCCTGCGGCTCTTCGACAACGAACCCGGCCTGCGGATCGAGATCGACTTTCCGGCTCAGGCGCGCGTCGGGCTGCCCGCCGGTGACATCCAGCCCGCGCCGGCATCGGGCGGCCCTGTGCCGACGCCCCCATCCCGCGCTACTGAGGTGGCCATCCATCCCGCCGTGACCGCGCCGTCCGCGCATCCGCCCGGCCGCGCGTCCATGTCCCAGGAGGCCCCATGACCCTCAAGACCAAAACCGCCCTCGTCACCGGCTCGACCAGCGGCATCGGGCTCGCCGTCGCGCGCGCCCTTGCGGCCGAGGGAGCGAACGTCGTGCTCAACGGGTTCGGCGACGCGAACGCCATCGAGGAGGCGCGGGCGGGGATCGAAAGCGCCTATGGCGTCGAGGCCCGTTACTCGGCCGCCGACATGAGCAAGCCCGATGCGATCGCCGCCATGGTGCGCGAGGCGGAAGACGCCTTCGGGGCGGTCGACGTGCTCGTCAACAACGCCGGGATCCAGTTCGTCTCGCCGATCGAGGAGTTTCCGGCCGAAAAGTGGGAACAGATCATCGCGATCAACCTGTCCTCGGCGTTCCACGCGATGCACGCCGCGATTCCCGGGATGAAGGCGCGGGGATGGGGCCGCATCATCAACACGGCCTCCGCCCATTCGCTGGTGGCCTCGCCGTTCAAGTCCGCCTACGTGGCGGCCAAGCATGGGATCGCGGGTCTGAGCAAGACGGCGGCCCTGGAACTCGCCCCGCACAAGATCACGGTGAACTGCATCTCGCCGGGCTATGTCTGGACGCCCCTGGTGGAGTCCCAGATCCCCGACACCATGAAGGCGCGCGGGCTGACCAAGGAGCAGGTGATCGAGGACGTGATGCTGAAGGCGCAGCCGACCAAGGAATTCGTCACCGTCGATCAGGTCGCCGCGCTGGCGGTGTTTCTGTGCTCCGATGCGGCGAGCCAGATCACCGGCGCCAATATCAGCATGGATGGCGGCTGGACGGCACAGTAGCGCTCAGGCCAGCAACCCGGCGCCGAAGCGGACTGCGCCTCCGAAACGGCCCCGCCCGCGCGCGAGCGGGGCCGCTCCCGGTCAGCGGCGGCCGTGGACCAGCAGGGCGAGGCCGTAGCCCACCGCGCCCGCGATCAGCAGCGCGACCAGGGGATTCTCCTCCACCCGGGCGCCGACGGCAGCGCGTCCGTCCCGCAGATAGGAGCCGCTCCGCTCGTAGGCGTCGCCTGCGACGTCGCCGGCGCGCTCGTAGGCTTCGCTCGCATAGTCGCCGGCCCGGTCGGCGATGTCGCGGGCCTTGTCCTTCACCTGACCGTAGACGTTCTGGGCCTGGCCCTGGGCTTCGCGGAAGCGCCCCTCGACAGAGTCCCGGTCCGAGCCCGCGAAATCGCCGGCCGCACCCTGGACCTTGCCGATGGCTTCCTTGGCGCCGCCGACGATCCGATCCGTATCCACCATGGCACTCTCCTGGACCTGAGCGCGGCGCGGCGACAGGAACGCCGCGCGCTACGCCGTCGTCCACCGAACGCGCGAGATCGCGTTTGAGCCCCCGGCGAACCCGAAATTGTCCGACCGGGCGATGGCCCGGGCGGCCTCAGAGCCCGATCAGCTCCGCGATGGCCGCCGCTCCCGCGGCCGGCGAGGTCTCACCGCGAGCGACGCCGGCCTCCGCCTCGGCGGTGCGGCGCCTGACCTCCGGCGACCCGACGAGGCGCTGGTGCAGGCGCTCGTCCACCAGCGCCCACATCCATTTCACGTCCTGCGTCCGGCGCTTTGCCTGGATCTCGCCAGTGGCTGTGAGCTTCTCCCGGTGATCGACGATCTTCGCCCAGAGCGCATCGAGCCGCAGATTGTGGAAGCCCGAGATCGTCACCACCGGCGGTGTCCAGGTCGCGGTGGCCGGCGTGAGGATGTGCAGGGCCGCGCGGTATTCCGACGCCGCCGCGTTGGCCCGTTGCTCGGCCTCGCCGACATCGGCCTTGTTGACCGCGATCATGTCGGCCAGTTCCAGGATGCCCTTCTTGATGCCCTGCAGCTCATCTCCCGCGCCGGGCAGCATCAGCACGAGAAAGAAGTCGGTCAGGTCGGCCACCGCGGTCTCCGACTGGCCGACGCCCACCGTTTCGACGAGGATCACGTCGAACCCCGCGGCCTCGCAGAGCAGCATGGTCTCGCGGGTCTTCGCCGCGACACCGCCCAGCGTTCCGGAGGACGGGGAGGGGCGGATGAAGGCGTTCGGATCGTGCGCCAGCCGGGCCATCCGGGTCTTGTCGCCGAGGATCGAACCGCCGGTCCGGGAGGATGAGGGGTCGACGGCCAGCACCGCTACCTTGTGGCCGGCCTCCGTCAGGTTCGAGCCGAGGGCGTCGATCGTGGTCGATTTGCCGACGCCGGGGACCCCGGTGATGCCGACCCGGATCGCCCGCCCGGTCTCGGGCAGGACGGAATCGATCAGATCCGCCGCCAGCGCCCGGTGATCGGCGCGCTTCGACTCGGCCAGCGTGATGGCCCGGGCCAGGGCGGCGCGATCCCCGCGCAGCAGGCGGTCGCGGAGACTCGGGATGTCGATGGACGGCGTCATGCCCTCTTCATGGCGGCGGCGGCCGCCGCCGTCGAGGGGGCGGGGGCCTGAGCCAGGGGATCCAGGGGCTGTGTCCCCTCCACCACAGCTCCGGTCCTGCCCGCTGTTCACACCGATGGGCCGGGATCGTGCCCCGCCATGGTCACGATCCTGAGCGACGGAGGGCGCGTCCCAGAGCGCACCCGGATCATGTCGAGCCAGATCGTCTCACGTCGCGTCCTTCTCCGATTCGGTGCCCTGGCGGGCGCCGCGGGCCTCGCACCATCGCTCGGCGCCTGTGTCACCGACGACATCGGGACCGGGGCGACTCTGCCCGAGAAGCAGTCGGCGCTCGATGTCATGCCGGTGCTTCTCGTCGCCACGACCCGCAAGCCCGTGGGCAACCCGCCCCGACCGCCGTATTTCAGCAGCGACCGCGGCCGCGGCCTGAGCTTCGCCGAGGTGCGCCTGTCGCCGCCGGACCGCTCGCTGCTCGGCAAGGTCTCCTCGGTCATCACCGGAGACTGGACGATCGGCGCGGTTCCGAAATCCGAAAGCGGTCCCGGTGCCGCCGAGGCCTTCGCGCAGGCGGCCCTGGGGCGCGATGTGCTCATCTACGTCCACGGCTACCGGGAGTCGTTCGAATCCGCCGCGGTGAGCGCCGCGCGGCTCTCGGACGGGATCCGCTTCCGCGGCGTCTCCGGCCTGTTCACGTGGCCGTCGGCGGCTGCGACCCTCGATTACAACTACGATCGCGAAAGCGCCCTGTGGTCGCGTGACGCCTTCGAGGACCTGCTCAAGGCGCTGGCCGCCTCGCCGAGCGGCGGCCGGATCAACATCGTCGCGCACTCGATGGGAACGCTGCTGACCGTGGAGACCCTGCGCATGCTCCGCGCCGAGGCCGGCGAGGCGGCGATGTCACGGATCGGAGCGGTGGTGCTGGCCGCCCCCGACATCGACTTCGATCTGTTCTCCAACGGCGTCGCCCGGCTCGGCCCGGACGTCGCGAAGATCACGGTTATCTCGTCCACGAACGACCGGGCGCTTGAACTCTCCGCCGCGCTCGCGGGCGGCGTCCGGGCGGGCGCGGCCGACCGCGCGAAACTGGAAGCCCTCGGTGTGCGAGTCGCCGACGCCTCCGACTACGGCGGCGGCTTGATCAACCACGACCTGTTCCTCTCGAATCCGGAGGTGCAGGGGGTGGTCCGGCGCGCCATCGCCCGCGGCGCCGGCGCCTGACGGCGTCTGGCGGCCCTCATCCCATGCGGGTCGCCATGCTCTGCGGCGGAAGCGGCTCCTCCGGCAGGATCGCGGCCTCCTCGCTCCCGTCGAGATGGTCGACGCGATCGGCCCAGACCCGGAAACCGACCAGGGGATTGGGTCCGAAGGTATGGGTCAGGGGCACGTCCGCGGCGTCCCGTCCGTAGGCCACCATCACGCGGCCGATCCGCGGGCTGTTGTTGCGCGGGTCGAACACGTGCCATTTCCCGCCGAGATACACCTCCATCCAGGCCGCGAAATCGCCGGCCGGGTGCGGCTCCGGCTCCCCGATGAAGCTGATGTAGCCGGTGCAGTACCGGGTCGGCACGTTGAGGGCGCGGCAGAATGCCACCGCGAGATGCGTGAAGTCCCGGCAGACGCCGCGGCCGCCCGCGTAGGCATCCACGGCCGTGCGGTCGCGATGGGCGAACTCGTAGCCGAAGGCGATGTGCGCGTGCACGAAATCGCAGACGGCCTGGACGCGCTCCCATCCCGGGGCGGTGTGGCCGAAGAGGCGCCAGGCCTCGTCGGCCAGCAGATCCGACTCGCAGTACCGGCTCGGCAGCAGGAACACGATCGCCTCAGGCGGCAGCGCCTCGATCGCGTGCTGCTCGGCGTCGGGATGCACCGGATCGGACTCTCCGCCGTCGCGGATCACCGCGTCGGTCCCGAGGGTGAAATTGCCGGCTGGCGCGGTCAGGCGCGCGCAGAGGTTACCGAACCCGTCCCGATAGACCTCCACCGGCACCGGTGGATCCGTGCGCAGCGTATCGGGGCTCTCCAGTGCGTCGGCGCGGGAGGTGTGCACATTGAGCATCACCACCATCGGCACCCGATAGGGGAAGGCGTAGCGCATCTCGCAACCGAGCCTGATCCGCATGCGCAATGTTCCCTAGATGTCAGCCGATGTTCCGTCCCGGCAGGTTCCGTGCCGCACCGAATCCGGTGTCCTCGGCTGCCACGGGCTTGGCGGGCGTCCGCTTCACCCCTACAGCATCCCGGCGCGGCGCCCATGACCGCCGGGCCAGGGGATGCACTTCTGCCCGGGTCAGGGCGTCGCACCCGCGCGGCCCCGCTGACCGGGCGCGCGTCAGGACGGTTACGAGAGGGATGCCGGCCATGTTCACGCTCGAGATCGACGGCACCGCCGTTGCGGTGATCAACAGCGACGAGGCGTCCGCCAAGGACCTCTTCACCTGTGACGGGTTCAAGGAAGACCTGCGGACCATGACCACCGACGGGAAGCCGCTCTGGAACGGCACCTCGGCGCTCAAGGTCCGGGCGGCCAGCGAGGACGAGATCGAGATCTTCGAGGACGCGCTGGCGGAAGACGACGGCGCGGGCGATTTCAAGGATGACCCCCATCACGCCGACGCCGATTCGGACGACGAGGACGAAGCCGATATCGTCTTCCTGGTCGATATCGACGAGGACGAGGACGAGGATGAGGCCGACGCCTGAGCGCGGCTGAACCCGAGCGCCTCCCGGGTTGTTTCCGATCCGACAAGGATCGTATCCCGGGAGGATAGCATGGCTGACAGCAGGCGGATCGTCGACGCGCTCGTGCGTGCGCGGCGAGGTGGCCTCGCCGCGGGCGCCGCCCTGGGCGGTTTGGCGTTGATCGGCGGCCTCGCGTACCGCGCCCTGCGCGGCACGGCACCGCCGGAGACCGGCGGCCCGGACTTCACGACGGTCGACGAGGACGAGGCCCGGCTGATGCTCCGGGCGATGGTGGCGGCCACGATCGCCGACGGCATGGTCGACGCCACGGAACGAAGGCGCCTCGATGCGGCCGTGGCCGAGGCGGCCCTCGATCCCGATGGGCGATCCTGGCTCGAGCGCGAACTTGCGGACCCGGCCGATGCCGACGCGATCGCCGCGCGCGTATCGGACCCCGACGCGGCGGCGCGGATCTTCGCGGCGGCCCGGCTCGCCATCGAGCCCGACACGATCCAGGAGCGGCAGTTCCTGAAGATGCTCGCCGAGGCCCTGGACCTTCCCGCTGCGGCCGTCGAAAGGATCGAGCGCGACATCGCGGCCTGATCGGCAACGGGCCGGATCGGCGGATCTCCCAACGCCGCCGAGCTTCGTGGTAGGCTTTTGCGCGGTCACGAGGTCTGGGCGGGCCGTTCGGGGAGGACGGGACAATTTCATGTCAGGACTTTCAGTGGCCGCCCTCCGACGCGCCCGGCGGGGAGCCCATGCGCTGGTCGCCGCCATGCTGATCGCCGGCGGATCCGCCCGCGCAGCCGAGCCGACCGCCGGCCCTTTGACCATCGCCGAGCAGGGCAGCTTCTTCGTCGGCGGCCGCGACGTCGAGTCCGACACCCTGTCGATGTTGCCGGCCTACGCGCCCTCCGGCACGGTCAGCGTCGACCAGATCTACGTCCGCTATCAGGTGCCGGTCGCATCCGGGCGGCCGCCGCTGGTTCTGATCCACGGCTGCTGCCTCACCGGCAAGACCTGGGAGACGACCCCGGACGGACGGATGGGCTGGGACGAGCTCTTCGTCCGGCGCGGCTTCCCGACCTACGTGATCGATCAGGCCTGGCGTGGCCGCTCTGCGGCGAGCCCGGCCCAGATCAACGCCGTGAAAATGGGGCATGCCGAGCCGAACGGGCTGCCAGCGGTCTTCTCCGCCGGCCGCGAGCCGGCCTGGGCGATCTTCCGGTTCGGACCGGAATACCCGAAGGTCTTCCCCGGCATGCAGTTTCCCCTGGAGGCCCAGGGCGAGTTCTGGAAGCAGATGGTCCCGGATTGGTCGGCGGCCCTGTCGGTTCCGAATCCCACCGTGCCGGCCCTCTCGGACCTCGCCAAGCGCCTCAAGGGCGCGGTGCTGGTCTCGCATTCGCAGTCCGGGATCTACCCGTTCCAGACCGCCGCCCTCGACCGGACGGGGATCCGGGCAATCGTCGCCATCGAGCCTGCCGCGTGCCCGGACCCGGCCAAGGACAGCTTGGCACCCTACAAGGACCTGCCGATCCTCGTCCTGTTCGGGGACTACGTCGATGCCTCGCCCCGCTGGGCGCCGCGGCTGAAGCAGTGCCGCAGCTTCGTGGCCGCGGCCAACGCCGCCGGCGGCCGGGCCGAGCTGATCCTGCTGCCGGAGATCGGCATCCACGGCAATTCGCACATGCTAATGCAGGACAAGAACAGCCTCGACATCGCCGATTGGCTGGTCGGCTGGCTCGACAAGCGGGCGTCCGGGAAGTCGTGAGCGGCGGGCGTGTCGCCCCACACCATCAGCGCAGGCAGGCGATCGGGCCAGGGCAGGGGATCGAGGGGAGGGCCGCCCGGAATATGTTCACGCCGCTCGCAGCGGTGGCGGTGCCGAGGCGTTCGATCGAAAAGCGGTCAGATCCCCTGCTGATGCCGAGGTGGGAGCCGGGGCGGAGCCTCAGCCCGGCTTCCGCTCGCTGAGGAAAGCGCCCATCCGCTCCAGCGCCCGCCGGATGTTCTCGGCCGAATTGGCGTAGGACAGGCGGATGTAGCCCTCGCCGTGGACGCCGAAATCCGGGCCGCCGATCACCGCTACGCCCGCTTCCTCCAGAAGGGTCGAGGCCAGGGCCTTCGCCTTCCAACCGGTCCGCGAGACGTTCGGGAACGCATAGAACGCGCCCTTGGGCGCGATGCAGGAGACGTCCGGCAGGGCGTTCAGGCCATCCACGACTATCGCCCGGCGCCGGTCGAACTCCGCGACCATCTCGGCCACGCAGTCCTGTGGACCATCGAGCGCCGCGATCCCGGCCCACTGGGTCGCGGCATTGACGCAGGAATGCGCGTTCACCGCGAGCTTGCGTGCCGCGTCGTAGAGCGGCTTCGGCCACACCGACCAGCCGAGCCGCCAGCCCGTCATCGCGTAGGTCTTGGAGGCGCCGTCGAGATAGACCAGACGGTCGCGGATCTCGGGATACGTCAGCAGCGAGTGATGGTGCTCGCCGTCATAGGTCATCGTGCCGTAGATCTCGTCCGACAGCACCGCGACGTCCGGATGCTCGGCCAGTCCCTTCACCAGGGCGTCGATCTCGGCTTTCGGCGTCACGCCGCCGGTGGGGTTGGCCGGCGAGTTGACGATCAGCAATCGGGTCTTCGGCGTGATCAGCGCCAGGGTCTCGGCCGCCGAGAAGGCGAAGCCGTTCTCCTCGCGGATCGGCACCGGAACCGGCGTGGCGCCGGTGAACTCGATCATCGAGCGGTAGATCGGGAATCCGGGGTCCGGGTACAGGATCTCGGTCCCAGGCGCGCCGAACATCAGGATCGCCATGAACATGGTGACCTTGCCGCCAGGCACGATCATCACGGACTCGGGCGAGACCTCGACGCCGTGGCGGCGGTGGATATCACGGGTCACGGCCTCGCGCAGCGGTTGGATGCCCACCGCCGGCGTGTATCCGTGATGCCCGTCGCGCAGGGCCTTGATGCCGGCCTCGACCACGTGAGCGGGTGTCGGCATGTCCGGCTGGCCGATGCCGAGGTTGATCACGTCCCGGCCCTGCGCGGCCAGCGCCTGGGCGCGGGCAAGCACCGCGAACGCGTTCTCCTCACCGATGCGCGAGAAGGCCGGGACCACGTGCAGCATCGTGCCCTCCGGGCGGCGGGACGTCAGGCCGAGGTCAGTTCTTGGACCGCTCGGAGAGCTTCATCGCGCCGAAGGACATCGCCGCCGCGATCGCGCCCAGGATCACGAAGGTCTTCACGGAGGCGTAGAACAGGTCCGGATTGATGCCCTCGTCGGTGTACAGCACGAGTCCGATGGCCGCGAGCGGCAGCGAGATGAGGATGAAGAGGGGGACGAGCGGGTTCATGTTCTGCACTCGGATCCGGCGCGCGGCTAAAGGCGGCCCAGGGAAAGCGCCCATTGCATATCACCCTGCCGCGAAGGTTGGGACCCCGGATTCGGCAGTTTTTCGCCGCTCCGTCCGGACGCTCATGGATGCGCAATCATTTGGCGCGAGAGTGTCGGCTCTGGAGGGCGGACACGAATGCGTCGGGCATCGGTCACTTGGAAGGGCAAGGCACCCGAGGCTGCCAGTCTCGAGACCTCCAGTATCGACATGCTGGCCCTCCACATCGGGAAGCTGCTGCGCCATCCGGCCTACCGTCGCGAGACGGTGGTGAGCCCCCTGCTGCTGCGTCATCTGCCCTACGACGCCGGCTATGCCTGGAACGGCGAGGCGAGCCTGCGCGTGCGGCTCGCCGGTGCCGCCCTTGACGAGGCGAGCATCGATCACCTCATCCGGAATGTGCAGGCCGAGTGTCTGCGGCTTCGACGCCCCGCCGATACCTGACCCAGGTCAGGCCGGAACCCGGACCGTAGCCCGCAGGCCACCCAGGGGACTGTCGTGCAGGGCGATGTCGCCCCCATGGGCGCGGGCGATGTCGCGGGCGATCGCGAGTCCCAGTCCGGAGCCGCCGGCATCCTGGCGGGCGTCGTCGAGTCGCACGAACGGCTTGAACACGTCCTCCCGGCTCTCCGCAGGAATGCCAGGCCCGTCATCGTCGATCGACACGAAGAAGGTCCGCGCCTCCAATCGGCCGGAGATCGCCACCGTCTCGCCGTAGCGGGCGGCGTTGGCCGCGAGATTGAACAGACACCGCCGGAAGGCGCCAGGCCGGACGGTAACCTCGGGCGCGCCGACGAGGTCCACCGCGGAGACGTGGGCGCCCAGGCGCTCGACGTCCGTCCGCAGGTCTTCCAGCAGGGCGCGCATGTCCGTCGGAGCCGCGGGCTCCGCCGAGTCGCCGCGCGCGAAGGCGAGGTAGCCTTCCAGCATCCGGCTCATCTCGTCGACGTCGCGGCTCAGATCCTCGATCTCGCTGGTCTGCTCGAACAGCGCCAGGGACAGGCGGAAGCGGGTGAGGATGGTGCGCAGGTCGTGGCTGACGCCGTTCAGCATCGTGGTGCGCTGCTCCATCGCCCGCTCGATGCGCCGCTTCATCTCGATGAAGGCATGGCCGGCCTGGCGTACCTCCCGCGCACCGCGGGGACGGAACTCGATCTCGCGGCCCTTGCCGAAGCCCTCCGCCACGGCAGCGAGGCGCAGGATCGGCTTGATCTGGTTGCGCAGGAACAGGATCGCGACGCCGAGCAGCACCAGCGACGAGCCGATCATCCACACGAGGAAGATGTGCGAGTTCGACGCGTAGGCCTGGCTGCGCCGGGCGGTGATGCGCATGACGCCGTCGGGGATCGCCACGCGGATCTCGATCAGGTTCGAGCGGCCGACCGTGTCGATCCAGAAGGGCCGGCGAATCTGGCGCCTGATCTCGTCGGACAGGGCCTCGTCCAGGATCGAGAAGAACGGCCGCGGTCCCGGGGGCGGGAGCTTGGCGCCCTTGAGGATGTCGAGGTCGAGGTTCAGCCGCTCCCCGGCGATGCGCGAGAGGATCTCCGCATCCTTGTCCTGCGGGTAGCTCTCGTAGATGTCGATCAGCGCGGCGACGTCCGCCGTCACCGCCGCGGACAGGCGTTTGGTCACGAGCTGCCAGTGCCGCTCCATGAAGGTGTAAGCGATCACCGACTGGAGCAGGACGACCGGCGCGATGATGATGATCAGCGAGCGGGCGTAGAGGCCCTTCGGCAGGACGTCGCCGATCGCCCGGCTGATGCGCTTCCACAGGCGCCGCGGCGCGGAGCGGGGTGGATTGGTCCGCAGGGTGCGCGCGAGGCCGGGATCGGGGGCGTTCATCGGCGGGGCGCGCCCGCGCGGCGGACCGCGGGGACCAAACGAGCCGCGCCCCCGTCCGAACCGCCCGCCCATCCCGTGCGGTCCCCGCGCCAGGGGCTGGCCGCGGAGGAGGGCGGCGGCACCTCGGAACGGGGGTGTGGACTGGTGGACATGCCCGCTACGTCTCTGGACGCCATCTCCGCTCGGTTCCGTCGGGTCGATCTCTGATTGCCCGATTCGGGGCCGCGCGCCGCCTTCCGGTTTCGCGGCCCGGAATGACGGGCTGAACCGACACCGTACAGAGCCCGACGCAGAAATCCGAATACCCGGCCGGCGGTCACGGCACGAGCGTATTGCGACGCAGCGCCATCCGCCACCCCGCGCTGGCGCGAGCCGGAGACCGACGTGCCTTGCAGCGCGGCGCGCGGGCCATACCTGAGGGGTGCGGGGGGCGCCCGCCGGCCGAAGGTCTTCGAGGCCATGCTCAGCACCGATACCGATATTCTGACCATGGCCGAGGCGTGGCGGCGCGACGGTCGCGCCGTGGCCCTGGCCACCGTGATCGAGACCTGGGGCTCGGCACCGAGGCCCGTGGGCAGCCATCTCGTCGTGGACGGGGACGGCAATTTCCTGGGCTCCGTCTCCGGAGGCTGCGTCGAGGGCGCGGTGATCACCGAGGCGGTCGAGGTTATCTCGGCCGGCGCGCCGCGGGTCCTCGAATTCGGCGTGGCGGACGAGACCGCGTGGCGGGCCGGTCTGTCCTGTGGCGGCCGGATCCGGGTCTTCGTCGAGCGGATTGACTGATGCGCGTCGACATCCTGGCCGCCCTCAACGCCGAGCGGGCAGCGCGCCGCGCCGCGATCCTCGTCACCGACACGGCCGACGGCGCGCAACGCCTCGTGCGCGAGACCGAGATCGACTCCGATCCGCTCGCTGCCCTGCTGGCAAAGCACCTCGCCTCGGGCCGGAGCGGCCTGGTCGAGGCCGACGGGCGGACGCTGTTCCTGACCGTGCAGGTGCCGCCGGTGCGGCTCGTGGTGGTTGGCGCCGTCCATATCTCGCAGGCGATGGCGCCGATGGCCGCGGGCCTCGACCTCGCCCTCACGGTGATCGACCCGCGCACGGCCTTCGCCACGGCCGAGCGATTCCCAGGGATCGACCTCGTCGCCGCGTGGCCGGATGCTGCCCTCGGGACGGCCGTGCCGGTCCTCGATCGCTACTGCGCCCTGGCCGCCCTCACGCACGATCCCAAGATCGACGATCCCGCCCTGGCGGCGGCTTTGTCGGCCGGGTGCTTCTACGTGGGCGCCCTCGGTTCGCGGAAGACCCACACCTCGCGCGTCGCACGGCTCACGGAGGCGGGCTTTTCGGCGGCGCAGATCGGCCGGATTCATGCGCCGATCGGGCTGCCCATCGGCGCCGTCAGCCCCGCCGAGATCGCGCTCTCCGTGCTCGCCGAGGTCGTGGCCTGCCTGCGCCGCGCACCCCGGCCGGAGGTCGCGTGAGGTTCGGTCCCGTCCCGATCGCGGAGGCGGCCGGGCTGATCAGCGCGCATACCGTTCGGCGGGCGGACATCACCCTGCGCAAGGGCGCGGTGATCGCCCGCGAGGCTGCCGCCGGCCTGGCGCGGGCCGGCTTGTCGGAGATCGTGGCGGCGACGCTCGATCCAGGCGATGTCGGCGAGGATGCCGCCGCCGCCCGGCTCGCCGCCCAGCTTCGCGGGCCGAACCTGCGCCTCGAGGCGCCCTTCACCGGCCGCTGCAACCTGTTCGCTGAGAGATCAGGGATCCTCACCCTGGATCCCGCCCGGATCGATGCGGTCAATGCCGTCGACGAAGCCGTGACGGTGGCGACGCTGCCGCGATTCAGGCCCGTGGTCGCGGGCGAGATGATCGCCACCGTGAAGATCATCCCCTACGCGGTGCCGAGTTCCGTTCTCGCCTGCGCCTGCGCTGCGGCCGGGGGCGACGCTCTCGCCGTGACGCCGTATCGCCGCCGGCGGGTGGGCGTGGTCTCGACCCGCCTGCCGAGTCTCAAGGAAGCTACCATCGACAAGACGCTCCGGGTGCTGGCCGAGCGCCTCGCGCCTACGGGCGCCGAGATCGCCGCCGAGACCCGGGTGCCCCATGCCGACGAGGCCGTGGCGGCCGCCCTGGCGGCGGTGATCGACGGCGCCGGGGCCGATCTCGTGGTGGTGTTCGGTGCCTCTGCCATCGCCGACCGGCGCGACGTCATCCCGGCCGGCATCGAGGCGGCGGGCGGCCGGGTCGTCCATCTCGGGATGCCGGTCGATCCCGGCAACCTGCTCCTCGTGGGCGCGCGGGGCGACGTGCCGGTGATCGGAGCCCCGGGCTGCGCGCGCTCGCCCAAGGAAAACGGCTTCGACTGGATCCTTCACCGCCTCCTGGCAGACCTCACCGTAACCCGGGCCGACATCGTCGGCCTCGGCGTCGGTGGCCTTCTAATGGAGATCGTCTCACGTCCGCAGCCCCGGGCCGGGGGCGAAGCCGTGGGCGAGCAGGCCGAAGCGGAGTCCGGATCGGATGTCTGAGGTCGGGACGATCCTCCTCGCGGCGGGCATGGGCACCCGGTTCGGCCCTGAACCGAAGCTGCTCGCCCCTTTGAACGGAATCCCGCTGGTCCGCCACGCGGCCGAGGCCGCCCTCCGCGCCCGTCCCCGCCCGGTTGTCGCCGTGTTCGGCGCGCACGCGGCGGCGGTCCGGGCGGCCCTCGCCGGGCTCGACCTCATCCGCGTCGACAATCCGGATTTCCGCGCCGGCCTCGCGACCTCGCTGCGCGCCGGCGTCGCGGCGCTGCCGCCGGCCTGCGGGGCGGCCGTGATCGTTCTGGGCGACATGCCACGAGTCACGGCCGCGCATATCGACCGTCTCGCGGGCTCCTTCGCGAGCGCCGCGGAGGCGCCCGCGGCCGTAGTCCCCGTGCAGGATGGGCGGCGCGGGAACCCCGTCCTCCTGAATCTGCGCCGGCTCGGCCCGGAGATCGACCGCCTCGCCGGTGATCATGGCGCCGGCCCTCTGCTCAGGGGGCGGGCGGATGTGCTCGAGATCTCCGGCGACCCGGCAACGGCCCTCGACATCGACACGCCGGATGCGTTGGCCGCGCTGGATCTGTGACCCTGCCGACGCCGTCGCCACGCCTCTGCGGAAAGACGCGGCTGCCTCCGTCGTCGCGCGGGCGGAGAGACGGGGTTCAGGCGCGGCCACGCTGTCCGGGTGCGCCGACCCGCGCGCGACGACTGACCGAGCGAACCGGCGCGGCCTCATCCCCGGGCGGCGTCGCGGCCACGCCCGGCCCGGGCCTCGGCGCGACACCGGTCCGAGCAGTAGCGGACCTCGTCCCAGACACGCGCCCACTTCTTGCGCCATGCGAACGGACGACCGCATTGCGCGCAGATCTTTTCCGGCAGATCGCCCTTCCGGCGCATCGGCGGCATCGCATCACCTCTTGTCCGAGCTCGCCCGGCGGCCGGCCCGATCGGATCCGGCGGCCCCGCGCAGACGGGAATCCAGACCGTAGGCGAGCACCAGCATCGTCGCGAGCCCGCCGAGGTTGACCGCGATCTGCAGCGGCCATGTGGGATCGAAGGTGCGGTAGAGGATGCGGCCGATGAGCGCCGCGAGGCAGCCGGCGGCGAAGATCTCCAGCGAGTGCCGGCCGCAGGCGTCGACGAGGCGAAGCGACCGCCACCGGCTGACGCGCTGCACGGCCGACATGCTGAACAGCAGGTAGGTCAGCGCCAGCATGTTGATCAGGCGCAGCGGCCCGACATGGCTCTTGTCCGGCACGCCGATCGACAGCGGTCTGAGGTCCGGAAGCCCCCATTCCCCCCAGGAGCCGCCCTGGAAGAGGGCGAAGACGAGATACGCCGAGGCCGCCGCCACGGCCCAGCCGCGCCGCGGCAGCAGGCCGTCCCGATCACGGACGGTGACGGCCAGCGCCGCACCGATCACGAACAGGAACTGCCACGCGAAGGGATTGAAGTACCAGCCGTCATCCACCGCCGCGGCATTCGGCAGGTTCAGCTGATGATCGACGTTGGCGGCGATCCACAGCGTCCCCGACAGGGCCAGAACGCCCCAGATGCCGCGCCGCATCCCGAGATAGATCAGCGGAAACAGCGCGAGCAGCAGGATGTAGAGTGGCAAGATATCGAGGTAGTTCGGCAGCGCGTTCAGCGCGAGGCCCCGCAGGAGGCCCGGCAGGAGACCCATCTGCATCAGGGGCGCGACGCCGAATCGCGGCGTGAGGCCGGTCAGGTCCATCCAGATCCGGACGATCACCAGGGTCGCGAGCAGCAACCCCGCCTGGAACAGATAGATGCGCAGGCAGCGCCGGGCGATGCGCGCCAGCGCGGTCCGGATCCCGGCCCTCCGGAACAGCCCGCCATAGGCGATCATGGACGAGTAGCCGGCCAGCAGCACGAAGATCTCGGCGGCGTCCGAGAAACCGAAATTGTGCAGCGTCAGGAGGGCCGGCCCGTTGCGCGGGATATGATCGATGAAGATCGTCAGCAGCGCGAAGCCGCGCACCACGTCGACCCGCGCGTCGCGCGCGGGCTTCGCGGGCCGCGCGCCGGCAGGGGGAGCGGAGATCGCCGGCACCAAGCCGGCGGCGGGTCTTTCGAGGTCGTCGATGCCCGTCACTCAGCTCTCGCCATGGCGCTCTCAGATCGGATGCAGCGCTGCCGCGGCCGCAATGCAACAATAACGCGTTTGCCTCGGGAGGCTGCGCCGATCACGCGCCTTTGTTCAGGTGTTCACATTGTCCGGTCGGACCGACGGTCGATCCCAAGACCGTGTTCCGCTGCGCCGGCCGGTTGCCCCGCGCCCCTCGCTTCCCGGCCAAGCCCGGTATAGATCCGGCAGGCGATCCCGGCTCCCGTCGCCGCCTGCGCCGGGGGCGAGGCTCAGGGTTGGGTTCAGGATCATGCGTGTCCTCGTCACCGGAGCCGGAGACTACCTCGGTCGCCGCCTGCTCGAGGTGCTGCATCGGGAACTGCCGCCCGGCAGCCGGATCCTCGGCCTCGATCCGAGCCCGCAACCGCCCCTCGACGGCGTGACGCTCAGGGCCGTCGATCCCTTCGACGCCCACGACCTCGCTGAAACGGTCACGGCCTTCGACCCGACCATCGTTTTCCATCTCGCGGCACTGGCCTCCGTGGCCCAGTCGAGCGAAACACCGTCCTATGCCTGGCGGGCGGAATTGCTCGGCACCCTGAACCTCGCCGAGGCCGTGGCGAAGACCCGGGCGGCCCTCGTCTTCATCAGCTCGACCGTCGTCTACGGAGAGGCGTTTCGCGACCGGGCACGCCCGGACGAGAGCATCACCCCGCGTCCCGATACCATCTCGGGCCGAACCAAGAACGCCTGCGAGTACATCCTGCGCGACGTCCTGACGAATGCCCGCGTCAGGCATCTGGTGCTGCGGCCGTCGAACTATATTGGAGCCGGGCAGAGCGAGGCCTTCGTGGTCGCCTCGTTCGCCGGTCAGATCGCCCGGATCGAGCGGGGCCTCGCGCCGCCGAGCCTGGATGTCGGCGACCTTTCCGCGGGGCGTGATTTCTTCGACGTGGCCGACTTCACCGCGGCGTGCCTGCGCGTGGTCGAGCGGCTCGACGACCTCCCGGATGGCGGGATCTTCAATGTCGGGTCCGGCGTCGTGACGGCGGTCTCCGACATTCTGGACGTGCTCCGCGGCATGACGGACGCGCGCTTAACCCTCCGGGTGGCACCCGGGCGGGTCCGGTCGGCGGGCGTACGCAGCGAGGGCTGCGACCCGGGGGCCTTCATGGCCGCCACCGGATGGGCGCCGGCTGTTCCGCTCTCGCAGAGCCTGTCCACGATCCTGGCGAAGGCCCGGGAGCGTCTCGGATGATCGGCCGCGCAGGTCCGACAGAGCGTCCGGTCCTGCGCCGCATCCGGGCCGCGGCTGCTGCACCGTTCTCCGGGGTCTGCGTCTGCCCCAGAACCGGATCGGCCTGCGGCAGACGTCTGAACCTCAGCGCGAGAAGCGCTTGTACTTGATCTTCTTCGGCATGATCGAATCCGCCCCGAGCCGGCGCACCTTGTCGGCCTCGTAGTCGGAGAAGTTGCCCTCGAACCATTCCACGTGGCTGTCGCCTTCGAAGGCGAGGATGTGCGTCGCGATGCGGTTCAGGAACCAGCGATCGTGGCTGATGATGACCGCGCAGCCGGCGTAGTCCTCCAGCGCGTCCTCGAGGGCACGCAGGGTCTCCATGTCGAGGTCGTTGGTCGGCTCGTCGAGGAGCAGGACGTTGGCGCCGCCCTTCAGGGTACGGGCCAAGTGGACGCGGTTGCGCTCACCGCCCGAGAGCGTGCCGACTTTCTTCTGCTGGTCGGGACCCTTGAAGGCGAAGGCCGCGCAGTAGGCGCGCGAGTTGATCTCGCGCTTGTTGAAATAGATGATGTCGTTGCCGCCCGAGACCTCCTGCCAGACCGTGGCATTCGGATCGAGGGCGTCGCGCGACTGGTCGACGTAGCCCAGCTTGACGGTCTCGCCGACCTCGATCTTGCCGCTGTCGGGCTTCTCCTGGCCGGTGATCATCTTGAACAGGGTGGTCTTGCCGGCGCCGTTGGGACCGATCACGCCGACGATACCGCCCGGTGGCAGCTTGAACGACAGGTCCTCGATCAGCAGCCTGTCGCCGAACGCCTTGCTCAGATGCTCGAACTCGATGACGTTGTTGCCGAGCCGCTCGTCGATCGGGATGACGATCTGCGCGGAGGCGTCGACCTTGTTGTTCTGCTTGGCGACCAGCTCCTCGTAGCGGGTGATGCGGGCCTTCGACTTGGACTGGCGCGCCTTCGGGGAGGCGGCGATCCACTCCTGCTCGCGGGCGATGGAGCGCTGCCGGACCATGTCCTCGCGGCCCTCCTGCTCCAGGCGCTTCTGCTTCTGGACCAACCAGGCCGAGTAGTTGCCCTCGTACGGGATGCCCTTGCCGCGATCGAGCTCCAGGATCCAGCTGGTGACGTTGTCGAGGAAGTAGCGGTCGTGGGTCACGATCAGGATCGCGCCCGGATACTGGCGCAGGTGGCCCTCCAGCCAGTTCACCGTCTCGGCGTCGAGGTGGTTGGTCGGCTCGTCGAGGAGGAGCAGCTCCGGCTCCCACAGGAGCAGGCGACAGAGCGCGATGCGGCGGCGCTCGCCGCCCGACAAGGTGGCGACCGGCTGCTCGTCGCTCGGGCAGCCGAGGGCCTCCATGGCCTGATCGACCTTCGAATCCAGCTCCCAGAGACCGAGCGACTCGATCCGGTCCTGGAGCTCGGTCATCTCGTCGGCCGTCTCCTCCGAGTAGTTCATGGCGAGTTCGTTGTAGCGGTCGAGCATGGCCTGCTTCTCGGCCACGCCCTCCATCACGTTCTCGCGGACGGACTTGTTCGGATCGAGCTGGGGTTCCTGCGGCAGGTAGCCGACCCGCGCGCCCTGCGCGACCCAGCCGTCGCCGGTGAACTCCTTGTCGATGCCGGCCATGATCTTCAGCAGCGTCGACTTGCCCGAGCCGTTGATGCCCAGGACGCCGATCTTGGCGTCCGGATAGAACGACAGGTTGACGCTATCCAGGACCTTCTTGCCGCCGGTATAGGCCTTGGTCAGGCCCCGCATGTGGTAGATGAATTCGCGAGCCATCGCGGATCGTCCTCGACGCGTTGTTCGGAACTGCGCGGATCGTGCCAGCGGCACGGGTCAGGCACCGGGCCTTGGCACCCGTCCTGAACGCGCGTCCCTACGATATAGGAATGACCCTGTCCGAGTATCAGGCCCGCCGGGAGGCGGCAAGGACGGCGCCGCCGTGGCCGCTCAGGCGAAGGGGTTCTTGACCGACCGCGGCGCCGCGTCGACGGCGTCGGCCACCGCCTCGGGCAGGTCCTCCGCCTCCAGCGCCTTCACGATCGCGTCCAGTGTCCGGCGGAGCAGGCGCGCCTGCTCCAGGCCGGTCCTGTCGCGCGTGAGGTCGAGGGAGCCGTGGAGGGCGATCCGGTCGGTCCCGTTCTCGAAGGAGAGGGCGCCGACGGTGCGCACGCCGGCATCGTCCGCAAAGGGCGTGAAGGCCTTCGGATTTGGGCTCTCGGCCTGGGTCTTCGCGCGGGGCTTGTCCTCGGGCATGGGTCCCTCTCAGAAGAACGCGCGCAGCAGGTCGCGGACGAGCTTCCGCAGTGCGCGGGTGATCTCCCGCTCCAGCCAGTCCTGCCACGTCTCTGCGTGCCGGGGCCGGCGCTCGTCCGCGCGGGCGGAGGCGTGGGGGTCCGGCAGGTTCATCGCGGTGGCGCGCGCCTCGAGCGGCAGGCCCGGGAACACGTCGATCCCGGCCTCCTGGAGGAGAGCCTCGATCGACAGCGCGCGCCATTCCTTCGATTCGTCGTTCCGGGCGAGATACGCGCCGGCCTCGCCGCGCGCCGGATCATAGACGGCCTTGAAGAGCAGCGTCGGCACCAGGACGCCGCCCTTGATCTGCTCCACGGAGGTGCCGGAGAAGATGACGCCGGTGACGACGAAGAGCGCGCCGCGCCGGGTGGCGAGCCGACGCACGCTCTCCTCGATATCGGCCCAGAGGCCGCGGTTCAGCACCCGGTTCTGCGGCACGATGTTGGCGAGGCTGAACGACTCGGCTTGGGCGCCCATCGTCGGCATATCGCCGGCCGGTGCGAGGTGGCCCCGGTCGAAGCCGCTGCGGACGTAGTCCTCCAGCGCGGCCCGCTGGTCTTCCGGCAGGCGGGCTTCTTCATGGAAGGCATCGTCGCGGGCCACCGTGCGCGCCGCGGCGACGCTGGCTCGGGTCAGGTGCTCGGCGGCGTAGAGGGGGGTGCGGGTCACGCCGGAATGGAGCACCGCGAAGGCCTCGAAGCAGAGCGGGGTCGCCCGCACGGCGAGCTTCGGATTCGTCAGGACAGGCGTCCGTCCGTCCGCGAACAGGGCCGGACAGGCGTCCTGCGCGCGGGCGGCGGTCGATCCGAGCGCCAGGACGAGGGCCGCGGCGACGAGGCCCGGGCGACGCGTCACCAGCATACGCGGACCCTGCGCACGCCCTCCGGAGTCGGGCGGTCTCGCCACGCGCAGGGCCGGCCCAGAGTGCCGCCGAAGGGGCGCGCATCCCGGTCCGGGCCGCCCGGGGACACCCGGACTGGGCAGTCGCCGAGGAAGTTGCACAGGAAGTCGAGATTGCCGTCCGGGGGGCGCGGCTCGGCGTAAGCTTGGCTGCTGCCGGTAATCGCGAGCGTGAGCAGGATTGTGCACAGACGAGCCGGGCTCAAAGGTAAACCTCTTGTGGCGGTAAGGGCACGTGAAAGAAAAAAACGACCGCCCGACATTGATCGCGCTGCCGATCGTCCGTAACTGGCACTATCATGACAGCGACGGATGKGCGGGTTCTAGCATGAACGCGTAACTCCAGGTGCTGGTGTCGCGGTGGCCTCGGGTCCGCGATGCGGCCGTCGCCACACTCGAACGAGCGGATGCGACCATTGGCGATATCACCTGAGCAATCGGCGTTGCTGGACCGTGTCCCGAATCCGGCGGCGTTGCGGCGTTTGCCGGAGTCGGATCTTCCGGCGGTTGCGGAGGCGGTCCGGGCCGAGATGATCGACGCGGTGTCGATCACCGGCGGCCATCTGGGCTCGGGTCTCGGGGTGGTCGAGCTGACGGTTGCGCTGCACCACGTGTTCGACACGCCCGACGACCGGATCGTCTGGGACGTCGGCCACCAGTGCTACCCGCACAAGATCCACAAGATCCTGACCGAG
>NZ_JBFUGA010000093.1:0-23810 GCF_056403155.1 Methylobacterium sp. P3_A11 | reverse complement strand
CGGCTGGGGCGCGAGCTTGCCCCGGAGCAGGACCGGGCGCGGGGTCATTGGGATCACCACCCGCTCGGCCTCGGCCCGTTCCGCAGTCGGCGCGGCGACGGGAAGGGACGCGGGCGGAACGGGGCTCGGCTGGCCTCCGGCACGGATCGCCGCCCGCGCCGCCATGGCGCTGAGGACCGGCGCGCGACGCGGCGCCTCGGTGGCCGGAGGCGCGGCCGCGGGGCTGCCGGGGCCGAAGACCAGTGGCAGGGCGGGCACGGTCGGCGTCGCGACGGGCRGCAGGAAGGCGCTCCGGATCGCGGCCGCTTCGTCGGACCGCTGGACGGTTGCGGCCACGGTGCCGTTGTCCTGCCCGTCGGCCGGGCGCGGCGGCTGGTCGAACCGCACCAGCCGGTCGAGGACATAGACCGGCCGCGGTGGCAGCGAGCGCACATGCGAGACGTCGAGGGGCATCGAAACGAAGCGCTCGTCGGAGGCGGCCTGTGCCGCGACGCCTTCGGTCGCCGGCACGGCCGCGGCGGGCTGGGGCTCGAGCGCGGCCCAGGCCTCAACCGACGACCAGTCGCCACCGTCGAACCAGGGCTGCACCTCGGACCAGTCCGGCAGCTCGGACCAGTCGCGGGCCGGGGCCGCGACGGGGGCGGCGGTCATCTCGGACTCCGCCGCCGCGACCAGGACCGGGGCGATCACCGCCGTGGACGCGGCCAGCTCGACGGCGGGCCGGACGGGGCGGCGGTCCGGCGTCCGGAAGAAGCGCACGCCCGGCGGGGCGACGAAGGGCTGACGCCACAGCGGCACGGGCTCGGCGTCCGGCCCGGCATCGGGCAGAACGGCCGCGGTGGCTGGCTCGGCCTCCCCCTCGGCGTCCCTCTCGGCGTGCCGCGCGCGGTCCGCATGCACGCGCTCCATCTGCTCGCGTGCGGCCCGCTCGGTCTCCAGGGCCAGAGCCGCAGCCTGCGCCTCGGAGCGGGCGCGCTCCAGGGCGACGCGCTCCGCCTCCAGGGCGCGCTGGCGGCGCTCCTGCAGCACCGAATCGGGGGTCCGGGTCCAGCGCACCGCCGACGGCGCGGCGGACACGACTGGGGCGGCGACCGGCCCATCGGCCGGGACGCCCTCCGGCGCGATGGCGGCGGGTCGGCGCGGCTGGCGTACTAAGACCCCCGGTGAGGAGGCGCTGCGGTCGATCCGGCTCTCGAAGGCCGGCGAATCGAGCGCCTCGAGGCTCGCCCGGTCGTCGAAGACCTGGGCCGGCCAGTGATTCTCGGGGGCTGCGGCGCGCGGGGCGCGCTCGGACGCCTCGCGGCCGACCATCGCGGCGGGCGCGGTGAGCCAGCTCGGTTCCGCCCGGCGTCCCGGGACGCCGTAGGACGGACGTGCGGGTAGCCCGGCCGGGGAGCCGGACAGGCGGCGGGTGAGGCTCGCACGGAGCGCCATCAGCCGGTGCGCCAGGGCTCCCAGGGAGAGACCCGAGCGGTCGCCGCCGCGGACCGGGCGGGCGGGATCACGGTGGGAGTACGGAGGCCGTCCCGATGCGCGCATGGGTTCTCGAACGATACTCGAAACAGGGATCCGCCGACGCGCGGCGGCTGTCCCTGAGTTAGCCATTCGTCGTTAACGGAGGCTTGTCGCGGGCTCATCGGCCGGAAACCATGGGCCGCATCGCTGGAGCATCGGAGCGGCCCATATTAGGCTGAGAGCCTCCGCCGCCGGACAGGTGCCCGTGACCCAGCCACCTTCCCTATCCGTTGCCCTCTCCCTTGCCGATTCTCGCGCGGCCGGACCGGCGCGCTTCCGCTCCCTCTATCGCCATGGCTTCGCCCGGGTGGCGGCCTGCACCGGCCGCAGCCATCCGGGCGAACCCGCGCGAAACGCCGACGCGATCCTCGACCTCGCCCGGACCTGCCACGATTCGGGGGCGGCGCTCGCGGTCTTCACCGAACTCGGGCTCTCGGCCTACGCGATCGAGGACCTGCTGCTCCAGCAGACCCTGCTGGACGCGGTCGAGGCGGCGGCGGCCCGGGTGATCGCCGAATCGGCCGATCTTCGGCCGCTGCTGCTTGTCGGCGCACCGCTGCGCTGGCGCCACCGCGTCTACAATGGCGCCCTCGCCATCCAGGGCGGACGCCTGCTCGGCGTCGTGCCGAAGACCTTCCTGCCGAATTACCGGGAGTTCTACGAGAAGCGGCACTTCGCCTCCGGAGCCGGCATCGTGGGTGAGACGATCCGGGTCGCCGATCACGAGGCGCCCTTCGGCACCGACCTGCTGTTCCCGGCGGAGGATCTGCCGGGCCTCGTGGTCGGCGTCGAGATCTGCGAGGACCTGTGGGTGCCGGAGCCGCCCGGCATGCGCGCCGCCCTGGCGGGCGCCACCGTTCTGGCGAACCTCTCGGGCAGCCCGATCACCGTCGGCCGGGCCGAATCGCGGGCGCTCCTCTCGCGGGCCGCCGCGATGCGCGGCGCCTGCGCGTATGTCTACGCCGCCGCGGGCCTTGGCGAATCGACCACCGACCTGTCCTGGGACGGCCAGACTAGCATCGACGAGCTGGGCGTGCGCCTCGCCGAAGGCCAGCGCTTCCCGGACGGGCCGGTGGCAACGCTGGCCGACATCGACCTCGACCTGATCGCCCAGGAGCGTCTCCAGGCTGGGAGCTTCGACGACGATGCGCGGCGCCACGCCCTCGCCTATCGCCGCATCCCGTTCCGGCTCGACCCGCCGGAGGCCGATCTCGGGCTGGTCCGGCGGATCGAGCGCTTCCCGTTCGTGCCGGCCGACCCGACGCGCCTCGCGCATGATTGCTACGAGGCCTACAACATCCAGGTGGCGGGCCTCGCGCAGCGCCTGGAAGCCACCGGCACCCGCAAGGCGGTGATCGGCGTCTCGGGGGGCCTGGATTCGACGCACGCGCTGATCGTCATCGCCAAAGCCTTCGACCGCCTGGGCTATCCGCGGTCGGACATCCTGGCCTACACGCTGCCGGGCTTCGCCACCTCGAATGCCACCAAGGCCAACGCCCACGCCCTCATGAAGGCGCTGGGCTGCACGGCCGCCGAGATCGACATCCGCCCGGCCGCCCGGCAGATGCTCGCCGACATGCACCACCCCTTCGCCAGGGGCGAGGCGGTCTACGACGTGACCTTCGAGAACGTGCAGGCGGGCCTGCGCACCGATTACCTGTTCCGCCTGGCCAACCACGCGGGCGGCCTCGTGATCGGCACCGGCGATCTCTCCGAGCTGGCGCTGGGCTGGTGCACCTACGGCGTCGGCGACCAGATGAGCCACTATGCGGTCAATGCCGGCGTACCCAAGACCCTGATCCAGCACCTGATCCGCTGGGTGATCGGCACCGGCGAGGTCGGCCCCGAGGAGAGCCGGACCCTCCAGGCGGTGCTCGACACCGAGATCTCCCCCGAGCTGGTGCCGGTGGACCAGGACGACAGCCCCCAGAGCACGGAAGCCACGATCGGCCCCTATGCCCTGCAGGACTTCAACCTGTTCTACACGCTGCGCTACGGGTTCCGGCCCTCGAAGATCGCCTTCCTGGCGCTCCACGCCTGGGGCGACACGGAGCGCGGCTCCTGGCCGCCGGATTTCCCCGCAGCCAAGCGGGTCGCCTACGGTCTGCCGGAGATCCGGCACTGGCTCGGCGTGTTCCTGACCCGCTACTTCGGCTTCAGCCAGTTCAAGCGTTCGGCGCTGCCGAACGGGCCGAAGGTCTCGGCCGGCGGCTCCCTCTCGCCCAGGGGCGACTGGCGGGCGCCCTCGGACGGCTCGGCGCGCATCTGGATCGAGGAGCTGAACCGAAACGTCCCTGAAACTTGACCGACACAAACTCGACCGATTGTGCCATTATGGGCACGATCAAGCCGATTCATCGCAGTACAGGATCTCGTACTGGGAATATTGGCTTCGAGGGCGGCCAGGCGGAGGACTTCGGATGCGAAGCTACAACCTGTTCCAGCTCAAGGGCGAGGAAGGCCTCTGCTGTGCTGTGCCGGAGGCCAGCACCGTCCCGCCCTTCATCGGTGCCGGCCGGTGGACGTTTGGCGGCAAGCTCTGCGACGGCAGCCAGCAGCCCCTGGACTTCGACGGCCGCGCCGCCGACACGGCCGTGCGCTTCAACGGCTTCTACCTGTTCCAGACCGTAGACCGGCGGTTCATCGCATAGGCGGAATACCCGGGTGCGTGACACGGCCGGGCCGGGATCACCGCGCGGCGGCGCCATCCGGGCGTTCGGCGACACGGATGGGCGTCCCGTGCGGAGGCGAATCCGTCGGTAAACAGACCTCTCGATATCCGGCCGCGCAATAGACCTCGATTCCGCTATTGCGACGAAGATTCCTTAAGGGCTGCCGTGCAGGATTGGTGGCATCGTCGGCGTTTCGGAACCGCGCGCATGTCGGAGCATCGCAGAGAGACGCGCCAGAGGGTCTTCCTCAAGGGGCGCATCGTCTTCAACAACGGGTCGTCGAGCTTCGACTGCCTGGTGCGCGACATGTCCTCCTCCGGGGCGCGTCTCGTCATGAGCGACGCCACGACGCTGCCGGACGCCTTCGACCTGTACATCCCGCAGAAGGACCGGACCTACCGGGCGACCCTGCGCTGGCGCCGGGAGGACGGAATCGGCGTCACCTTCGAGAAGCAGTCCCGTGCCGCCGCTCCGGCGGCGACCGCGCCCGATCCGGCCGCGACCGAGGCGTCCCTGGCCATGCTGCTGCGACGGGTCAGCGAATTGGAAGGCGAGAACGCCGCCCTGCGCCGGCTGCTCGCCAGCATGGCACAGCCGGGCGACTCGGCGAGTGCGGCCTGAGCGGCCGACTCTGCTTTAGCTCTGGCCTTCGAGCGACGCGCGGATGCGCGCGGCATGCGCGGCCAGCACCGCGTTGTCGGCCATCCCGCCTTCATGGCGCTTGAGCGGCACGCCCTCGCGCCGCGGGACCACGTGCACGTGCAGGTGGAAGACCGTCTGGCCGCCGGCCGGTTCGTTGAACTGGAACACCGTCAGGCCGTCGGCGTGAAACGCCGCCTTCACGGCCCGGGCGACCTTCTGAACGCTCGCCGTCAGGGCCGCGAGCGAGGCCAGATCGGCATCGAGCAGGCCCCGCGCCGGCGCCTTCGGGATCACCAGGGTGTGGCCCTCCCCCTGGGGCATCACGTCCATGAAGGCCAGCGTCTGGTCGTCCTCGTAGACACGGTGGCAGGGGATCTCGCCGCGCAGGATCTTGGCGAAGATGTTGTCGGGGTCGTAGGGGGCGTCGGCCATGCTGCCTCCGGCAAGACGTGAGGGGCGGCAGGTTGCACGGGGCGCCGGCCCACGTCCACACGGGAACCTGGGGCGTGCCGCGACGCTTGCACCGCGGTGGCCGTCGAGCCGAGCCGGGTCGGGGCATCCCGGCGAGTCACAGGGTGCGCCCGTCCGGGGGCGGCGCGCGTGGAGGACCGGATGGCGCACGAGAGTACGGGGGCGATCTACGCGGCGGCCGGGGCGAACCTCGCCATCGCGGTGGCGAAATTCGTGGGCGGCGCGCTGACCGGCTCGACCGCGATGATCGCCGAAGGCGTGCACTCGGTGGTGGACACGGCCAACCAAGTGCTGCTGCTCGTCGGCATGAAGCGGGCCGAGCGGCCGGCCGATGCCCGTCACCCGTTCGGCTACGGTCGCGAGATCTATTTCTACGCCTTCGTCGTCGCCCTGATGATCTTCCTCGGCGGCGGTCTCTTCGCGATCTACGAGGGTGTCGAGCGTATCCGCCATCCCGAGCCGGACGTAGATGCCGAACTGTTCGGCTACCGGCTGCCGGGCATCTGGGTGAACGTGGCGATCCTCGGCTTCGCCATTGTCGCGGAGGGCACGTCCTTCTTCGTGGCGATGCGCCAGTTCTGGGCCGAGAAGGGCAAGCACTCGGCCGTGCGGGCGATCCGGCGCAGCAAGGATCCGACCCTGTTCACGGTGCTCGCCGAGGACGCCGCCGCCCTGATCGGCCTGGTGATCGCGCTGGCGGGCGTCGCCCTGTCCCACATCCTTGAGATGCCGAGCCTCGACGGCTGGGCCTCCGTGGGGATCGGCCTCGTGCTGGTCGGCATGGCGGCCTTCCTGATGGTCGAGACCCACGGCCTGCTGATCGGCGAGGCGGCCGATCCCGAGGTCGTCGCGGCGATCACGGAACTCGCCCGCGGGGAGCCGGGCGTGCTCCACATCAACGAGGTGCTGACCCAGCACCTCGGCCCGTCCGACGTGCTGGTCAATCTCAGCATCGACATGGCCGACGACCTCAGCGCCGGGGATGTCGAAAACTTGGTCACCCGCCTCGACCGGGCGCTGAAGGAGCGCAGCCCCGACGTGACCCGGGTGTTCATCGAGATCCAGCAGCACGGCGACCACAGGGTACGGGCGGCGGCCTGACGGGGACGATCCCGCACCTGCGCTCGTCCGCAGGGCTCGCGGGTGCGGTTTGGAGAAGAAAGATCGCGCCGGAGGCCGTTATCGTGCGTGCGGACCCGCAGATTATTTCGTCGCAGCGCCGTTCTGGACTTTCAACCGGTTTTGGGTCGAGTTGCCGCCCTGCCCACGAATTCACGCACGCCGAACGCGGTATCCCAGGCTCGCCCGTCTGGGCGTAGGCCAGCCCTGCTCCGATCCCGGTACGCGGGTGCGACGGGTCCAGGATGGCCCGCACGTCGACCCTCACCCGAGGCGTGGGAGCCGTTCAGCCGCGCCGCCCCACCTGCGCGAGGCTCAGCGCCCAGAGCCGCTCTTGGATCGCCTCGTCGCGGCTCTCGGCCGAGGACGCCTTCGGCTTCGAATGCGAGAAGTAGAGGCCGGTGACGCCGTCGAGGTCCCGGGCGCTGGCCACGTGGAGGGAGGTCCGAGCCCCCTTCTCGGGCGTGATCAGGAAGGGCCGCATCAGCGACCAGACGCCCCCGAGCAGGCCGCCGGTATTCTTGGCGAAGCCGGTGTTGACGACCCCCGGATGCACGGCGTTCACCGTGATGCCGCTGTCGCGCAGGCGCCGGGCCAGGGCGTAGGTGAACAGGACGTTGCCGAGCTTGGCCTGCGCGTAGGCCGCCATGGCCCGGTAGCGCCGGGCGCCCTCGATGTCGTCGAAGTCGATATGGCCCCGGTAATGGGCCGCGGAGGCGACGTTGATGATCCGCGGTCTGCCCCCGGCCGCCGCGGTCGCCTTTAGGGTGTCGAGGAGTTCCAGGGTCAGCAGCACGTAGCCCAGGTGGTCGAGCGCCCAGGTGCGCTCGATGCCGTCGACGGTGAGCGTACGGCGGTCGAAGATCGCACCGGCATTGTTCACCAGCACGTCGAGGCGCGGATAGGTCTCGCGCAGCGTCGCGGCGAGTCGGCGGATCTCGGCCTGCGCAGAGAGATCCGCTTGATGCACATCGACGACCGCGCCGGGGACTCCGGCGCGGATCCTCCCGGCGCAGGCCCGCAGCTTTCCGGCGTCGCGCCCGATGACGGCGACCCGCGCACCCAGGCGCGCGAGGCCGAGCGCCGTCTCGTAGCCGATGCCGCCGGTCCCCCCGGTAACGAGGCAGACCGTGCCCTGCACCGGGTCGGCCTCAGAACACCGCCTGTCCGACCGCGAAGGCGATCACCACGATCACGATGGCGATCACGAGGAACAGGCCGAACAGGATGCGCGCCAGCGAGCCGGCGCCCGAGGCGATTCCGGTGAAGCCGAGACCGCCGGCGATCAGCGAGATCACGAAGCAGATGAGAGCCCATTTCAGGAGGGTCATGGCGTCGAACTCCGGCTGTGCCCCGCCGCGGGGCCTGTCGCTGCTGGCTCAACCGGCGCCAAGCGAGACCGTTCCGCAGAGTCCCGCCCGGGCCGCTTATATTCTTACGTGCGGTCAGGCGGTCTTCGTGACCGGCTGCGCCGGCGCGTCGGCGCGTTCCAGCATGATCTCCGCCAGGGTATGGTAGAGGCCGCCCCGGCAGACGGCCTTCGAGGCGGCGTCGGCCAGGAGGGCGGCCACCATCAGGGGAATCACCATCGCGTGGTTCTGGGTCATCTCGGTGACGATGACGAAGCTGGTGATCGGCGCCTGCAGAACGCCCGTGAGATAGGCCACCATCCCGATCAGCACGAGGGCGCCCACCGGCATGCCCGGCAAAAGGCCGTGGACCGTGCCGCCGAGGCCGGCTCCCACCGCCAGGGACGGCGCGAACAGGCCGCCCGGGATGCCGCTGATCGAACTCAGGACGGTCGCGGCGAATTTCAGCGGCGCGTAGCTCCAGCCGGCCGCCGCATCGCCGTGGAGGATCGCCCGGGCTTCCTCGTAGCCGGTCCCGTAGGCGGTTCCCCCGGAGGCGAGGCCGCACAGGGCGACGCACAGGCCGCAGGCCGCCGCGAAGATCACCGGCCGCCCCCGGATCAGCCGCCCGACGCCTCCGGGCAGGCCGCGGGCGAACAGGATCACGAGGCGGCTGAACAGGCCCCCCGCGAGACCGCCGACCAGGGCGACCAGCGGCACGATCCAGCCCGACGCCAAGGGCAGGCCGGCATCGGTCGTGCCGAAATAGGTGTAGTTGCCCAGAAGCCCGAGGGACGTGAGGCCCGCGGCCACGATCCCGGCCACGATCAGGCCGGAGGAGCGCGCCTCGTAGGCGCGGCCCAGTTCCTCGATGCCGAACACGATTCCGGCGAGCGGCGTGTTGAAGGCCGCCGCGACCCCCGCGGCACCGCCCGCGAGCAGCAGCCCGGGCAGGCGCTCGGGGGTCAGACGCCCGAAGGCCGCCATGATCGCCGCGCCGACCTGCACGGTCGGCCCCTCGCGGCCCGCCGAGGCACCGCACAGCAGCCCCAGGAACAGCACCATCACCTTGCCGAATGCTACCCGCGGCGAGATCAGGGAGTAGCGGAACCGGGCGTCCCGGGCGTGCCGGGCGGCGATCACCTGCGGGATGCCAGACCCTTGCGAATTCGGGAAGACCGTGCGGGCGAGCAGCGCCGCGAGGGCGAACCCCGCCGGGGTGAGCAGCAGGGCGATCAGCGGCGAGGGGGCGATGAGGCGCCGGAAGCCGTCTTGCGCGAGGTCGGCTCCCTTCGCCATCAGCACCGCGGCGAGGCCGACGCCGATGCCGCCCGCCAGGAACAGCAGCCGGCCCCGCCAGAGCGGGTAGGCCTCCATCGAGGCCGAGCGCAGGCGCATGATCGAGCGGTGATAGCGCGAGCGCTGCGGGGGCGGGGCATCCCTCGTTTCCCGCACGTCGTCCCGCATCTCGGCCATGAAAGAGCAACTCGTCCGCGCCGTCACTGCGGACGCTATAGCGCAACCGTCCGGGAAAGGCCCAGGTCACGGCCCGTCCTGCGCGCGGCCGGATCCGGCTGCCGGGTGCGCCGCTTCGCGTCGAACGGGGCCGGCACGCGCGGGCCGGCCCCGTCGCTCAGTCAATCACCAGCCGTAGTGCCAAGCGGCCCGGCGCCAACCGCCATGATGGTGCCAGCCCCAGGGGCGGTGCCAACCGACGTGGCGCCAGGCCCAAGGACGATGCCATCCGTAGACCACCGGCCGCGCATAGTAGACCGGGCGGTAAGCATAGGGGCGCCAGTTCGGCTTGCACCAACCGGACCAGCCCCGGTGGAAACCGGGACCGCAGCCCTGTGCGGCCTCCGCCGTGCCGACCGTGGCCGTCAGGGTGCCGAGCGCGAGGAGTGCTGCGCCTGCAAGCTTCATTCGCATCGTCGTCCTCCTTTCGGTCGCAAGCAAATCCACAATCCGGCCTCTCGGCGAGCGAGATGTCACCGGATGATGTCCGGCCGTTTGCGAAGAGCCGGAAGTAAGCTCGAAACAGCGCGGGCGGAAAAGCGTTTCTTCACAAAACTGTGCGTCGGAATGTCTGTCGACCGGGGAAGAATGCCGCGGCGGAGTCGGACAAATGGCCACGGCCAGCGTGAGACCAGCGCGTCGCCCCTGCGACCGCGTGCGGAGAAGCGAGCCCCCGATGGCGGCGACCGGCCCTCATCCCTCCGCCGCGCAGAGATCCTCCACCGCGCGCACATAGGATTTGGCGTCGAACTTCTTGAGCGAGTTCTCGCTCTGGTAGCGAACGGTGCCGAAGATCTTGCGCTTCTGCCAGGGACGGTCGTGGAGGCCGTACACCCAGGCGACGTTGGTGAAGGAGTTCGGATCGCGCCCGTCCAGGAAGTAGCGGTTGTTCAGCCGGAGCGTCCGGGCGAAGCCCTCCTCGGGCGAGGGCGACCATTCGAGGATCTTCTTGCCCCAATACATCCGCAGTTGATTGTGCATGTAGCCGGTCTCGCGCATCTCGCGCATCGCGGCGTTCCAGTAGCGGTCGTGGGTCTCGCCGGCCGCGAGCTGGTCTTCCGAGTAGGCGTACGGACGCTTGTCCTGCGCGTGCTCGGCCAGGGTCTTGCGCGCCCAGTCGGGGATGGCCTTGTCGTAGGCGTCATAGCCCGCCGTGTAGAACACATGGTTCATGGCGAGTTCGCGCCGGACGATYAGTTCCTCCAGGTAGGCGCCGCGGTCGTCGTCGTCGCCGGCCTTGGCCTCCCGCACCGCCAGGGCGATCTCCACCGGCGAGATCTGGCCGAAGTGCAGGTAGGGGCTCATGTGCGAGGCGGCGGCGGCCTCCGGCTTGTTGCGCCCGGCGCCGTAGCCCGAGAGCCCGTCCTTCAGGAACGCCTTGAGGCGCCTGCGCGCCTGCGTCTCGCCGCCGACGAACCGCTTCACCGGCCCGACCGTCCGGTCCAGCGTTATCCCGACGAGCACCGCCTCCGGATCGGAGACGTCGATCGCACTCTTGAGCCGGAGGGCATCGGCCGTGCGCTTGACCTTGCGCGGCGTCAACGCGGCGATGAACGGATCCCACAGTCGGTTCAGCTTCGGGCGCAGGGTCCGGGCCGCGTATTCGTGCTTTGGCGATGCGGTCTCCACCGGCACGACGACGTCGCCCTCGACCTGGACGATCCGCGCCGTCACCGCCTCGGTGATCTCCCGGTACCAGCCCTGCTGGATGGCGAGGTAGCCGCGGTCGAGCACGAGGAGCGCGGCGTCCTCGGCAAGGTCGATGGCGATCCGCGCCGGGGAACACTTGCGCATCACGAACGCGATCCCGCGCTTCTCCAGGCCCACTTTCGCGTCCGCGAGCCCCTGGAGCAGGAAGGCGTAGTGCCGCGCATTGGCCTCGGGAAAGCCGCTGGCGCCGTCGAGCAGGCCGAAGCAGGCGACGACCGGCAGATCGAGGCGGTTCGCTTCCTCGATGGCGAATTCAAGGGCCGGGTTGAATGTGGCCCGGTTGGCCTGCTGCAGGAGGTACAGGACGTAGTCGCCGTCTCCGCACGCTTCCACATCGTTGAGGACCCGGATCCGCTCGCCCTGGATCGCCATGCTCACTGACCCTTGCTTCACGCGTCGCGCCAAAACCTTGGCCGGAGAGTTAGCGCGGGCGGGAAATTCGTCCCGTCGGCCGATGCAGATGAGAAGCCGCAGTCGAATCCCACGATCGGATCACGGTTCCATCCGGCAAAATCGCGATACATCAGGGACTTGCCCGACGAACGACGGCTCTGCGCCGGAGAAATGCAGGTTTCGCCCGCGTCCATGGATCTGCGACATTTTCAACACAACCGCCGGGCGATCCGTGCGCGGGCGCACAAAAGGACAGCCCTGCTGTCCTGATACCCTTGAATTTTCCAGCCAAGGGCGCAGATTGTGCAACGCGGGATGGCGATGGCGTCGTCCTCCCGCAGCCCTTCTTGGGCGTTTCCTCCCTAGACTTCGGGCCGCTCCTTCGGGAGTGGCCTTTTTTCTGTCCGGAGGGGCGCTGGGCGAACTCTGTCACCGGAGCGCATATCCGCGGCTAGACAGAGCTTCACGAGGCAGTCGGGACTGTTGGGAGGCCCGGCTCGGTCTCGGAGCCGATTTTCTGGCCTCACGCCGACGGTGCCGCCGACGGCGTTCGCACCCGATCGCCCGGGCCGCCAGCGAGGGGGCGGCCGCTGGGCGGCCCGGTTCCGACGAATTCATAGCGTTGCCGTTATTTCGAGGCGCACCACCGCGGTCGAAACCGGCAAGCCAGCACGGACGGTGCTGGCCCTCGAGAATGTCGCCCGGCGCACACGCACCCTGCGGGCGTACGGCGCCGCTGCCGCGACGTGTCACGCCGCCAGCCGGGTCCGGTTGCCGGCGGCAGTCCCCGGCGGCAAGCTCCCACCCGGCGAGGGACGAGGCGAACCGGGTCGGATCATGGGTCTCTTGGACGGATTGCTCGGCCACGGCACTGCGGTCGATGTTGCATCCCTGGAGCGCAGGCTCGAGGGGATTCTGATCGCGGGTGAAACGGCCCGCCTCGCATTCAAGATCATCCGGGACGTCTTCGTCTTCACCGAACACCGCGTCATCCTGATCAACGTTCAGGGTGTCACAGGTAGCAAGGTCGAATTCTTGTCGGTCCCCTATCGGTCGATCGTGCGCTTCTCGGTCGAGACCGCCGGGACGTTCGATCTCGACGCCGAGCTCAAGATCTGGGTGTCGGGTACACCGCAGCCGATCGAGCGCACCCTCAAGAAGGGCAGCGACGTGCGCGGCATCCAGCGCGCCCTGGCCGAGGGGGTGTTGCGCTGAAGGGCCGTCCCAAGTCGATCCCGCGCGGCGGCAGACCCGGGGAACCTGGCCGGATCCACGTAGGGTCGATCCCGTCTCAGCGCGTCGCGCTGGCCCCGGCCCGGCTCGCCGCCAGCGCCGCGGCCTTGCCGGCCGCGGTGTAGAGGTCGAGGCGGGAATAGACGCCGAATTCCGAGCCGTCGTCGAGGAAGCCGCCGCCCGGTCCCTGCGTCTCAGTGAGGATGGCGTTGGCCTCGTCCAGCGACACCGTCGGGAAGGCCGCGGTGAGAAGGTGGCCGGCCTCCGGGGCGACCTTGGCAACATCCTCCAGCCGGCCGGCCGCCTCCGGATGCACCACGGGCAGGTCGTAGGTCTGGGTCGCCGCGTAGAAGGCCGCATTGGCGGCCGGATCCTTGAACCGGCCCGTATCCCGGGCGGCGCAGGCCGCGACCGCGTCGCCGCAGCCGGCCTTGAGCGCCTCGGTCATCGCCGCGCGGGCGTCCGTCAGGAGCGCCCGATAGTCCGTCACGCCCACCGCCCTGTCGGCCTCGGCGCTGGCCTTATCGAGCACGGCCAGGTTCTTCCGGATCTGGCCGACATAGGCCGGATCGTTGGCGAGCAGGTGGGCCAGGGCGTGCAGCGAGGTCGCGCGGCCGCCGAGCACATCCATGGCGTAATGCGCCCCGACGATGATCCGGTCGTTCCCGTACTCGGCCGCACGGGCGACCATCTGCTGGTAGCGCTCGGGGACCAGGAGCGCGAGCACCATCGACTCGGTGTAACCGTAGGTGGTGTGGCCACTCGGATAGGACGGGCTGTCGACGAGATCCTGCGACGGGCCGCGCAGCCAGTCGAGGCTGTGGGACGGATCGCCGAAATAGTCCGTGCCGCGATAGGCCCGGAGGCGCGGCAGGGTCTGGAACGGGCGCGAATTGCCATAACGGTCGGCCCCGGGGCTGCCGGCCGGCCGGTCGTAGGCCTTGCCGAACACGTCGGTCACGGCGCCGTCGCCCAGGATCGCGTCGGCCTCGGTCGAGACCGGATGCTTGCCGTTCGTGGTGGCGTTGGCGAAGAAGTACTTGCCGGAATTCGAATCCGACTTGGTCACGTTGTTGGTGTAGCCGATCAAGTTGGCCACGGCCGAGGCGATGCTCGTGAAGGTCTTGTAGTCTTTATAGACTGCCTTGGCGTGAAAGGCCTGGGCGAGCGTCGTGCCGAGCCCGTCGGCGAGGCCGGCCGCGTTTCCGTCGGTGATGAAGCAATCCCGCAGGGCGAGCTGCTGCTGCTCGGGGAACGGCAGGAGCGTCGGCTGCTTGAGGTCGCCGGTCTGGATGTTGCCGGTGACCCGCAGGTTCGCGTCGAGCGCCGCCCGCCCCTCCGGCGAGGTCTGCAGCCGTGCAACCGGCATCAGACCGCGCAGGGCCGTCAGGTTGGCGGCCGACTGTGCCCGGGCCTGGAGGGGGAGCGCCGCCCCGAGCAGAGCCAACCCGATCCGCAACGTGCCGAACATGCAGGCTTCCCCTTACCGCTGCCGCGCCGGACGCCAGGGCATCGATCCCAACGAACGCGTCAGCGAAGTCTGGAAAAATCAATGCGCCAACAAAGATCTAGGGCTCTTGCGCGTGGACGCAGTGACGGCGTCTGAGCACTAGCCCCGAGCCCGCGCCCGGATCATGAAGTTGTCGTAGGTGTATTCCGCCACCTGGAACCAGAGGTATTCCTCGTTGCGGAAGCTGCGCATCGCCTCGTAGATGCGGCGGAAATCGGCGTTCTTGGCGGCGATCTCGGCGTAGACGTCATTGGCGTTCTTGAGGGCGGCCTCCATGACGTCCTGTGGGAACGGCCGCAACTGGGCGCCGCCGGCCACCAGCCGGCGCAGGGCCTGCGGGTTGCGTGCGTCGTACTTGGCCTGGACCTCGGTGCCGACCTCGGCGGCAGCGGCCCGCAGGATCGCCTGGTAGGATTTCGGCAGCGCCTTCCACTTCTCGGCGTTGAACCAGAAGTGCAGCATGGCGCCGCCCTCCCAGAAGCCGGGATAATGGTAGACGGGCGCGACCTTCTGCAGGCCGAGCCGCTCGTCGTCGTAGGGACCGATCCACTCGGCGGCGTCGAGCTTCTTGCTCTCCAGGGCCGCGTAGATCTCGGGTCCGGCCACCGCCTGCGGCTGGACGCCAAACTTGGCGAGCACCTGGCCGCCCATGCCGCCGATCCGGAACTTGAGACCCTGGAGATCGGCGAGGCTCTTGATCTCGCGCCGGAACCAGCCGCCCATCTGGGCGCCGGTATTCCCACCGGGGAGGCAGACCAAGCCAGCCTTGACGAAGACCTCGGCGAACAGCTCCGCCGCGCCCCCGGCCTGCCACCACGCGGACGCACCCCGGGCGTTGAGGCCGAACGGCACCGCGGTCGCCAGCGCGAAGGTCGGATCCTTGGCCATGCCCAGGGTCGCAGGCCCGTGGCCCATCTCGACGGTGCCTGCGGCCACCGCGTCGAGGAGCCCCTCCGCCGGCACCGGCTCGCCGGGACCCTGGACCTGGATCTGGAAGCGCCCGTCGGTGGCCTCGGCGACGATCCGGCTGAGCGCCTCGGGGGCGCCGTACAGGATGTCGAGGGTCTTGGGGTAGGCGGAGGACAGGCGCCAGCGCAGCTCCGGGATGCCCTCGGCCCGGGCCGGGGCGGCGAGCGGCCCGGCGAGCGCCGCGGCCGCGCCGAGCCCCGCGGTCAGCAGGTTCCGGCGCCGCGTTCCGACCGAGGGGGATCGCGCGAGGTGAGGTTCGTCCAACGGCATCTCGTCCGAGCAGGTCCGATCCGGCCGGCGCGGGATCGGGGGTCGCAGGTAGCACGTCCGTGCCGCTTCTCGAAAGCCGCGGGCGCCGGCGCAGTTCCGTCGCGCCTCGAAACGGGCGCACGCCCGTGCTAGGCGCCGCGGATGCGAACCGAGCCCGCCGTCACCCTGCACACCGTCTGCGGCCTGGAGGAGCTTGCCGGCCACGGGGACCGCGGGATCAGCCATGTCCTGTCGCTGCTCGATCCCGGGACGCCGGAGCCGGAGGCGTTCTCGGCCTACGGCGCCCACGCCCGCACGACCCTCCACTTCCACGATTGCCTGGCACCCGGAGAGGGCCTCGTCCCGCCCGAGCCCGAACACGTGGCGGCGATCCTCGACTTCGGGCGTGGGCTCGACGGCGCCGGCCATCTTCTGGTCCATTGCCATTACGGGCTGTCGCGCTCCACCGCGGCGCTCCTGATCCTGCTCGCGCGGGCCGAGCCGGACACGTCCGCCACCGCGCTGGTCGAGCGCCTCCACGCCCTGCGCGAGCCGGCTTGGCCGAATGCCCGGATGATCGGCTTCGCCGATACGATGCTCGACCGGGAGGGGCAGCTCGGCGCCGCGGTCCGGCGGCTRCATGCCCTCCAGTTGCGGGTCCGCCCCCATCTCGCCGAGCTGCTGCGCGGGCTGGGCCGCGGCGCCGAGGTCGAGGCCGCGCAAGCGCTGTGAGCGCCGTCGCCCTCACTTCCCGGCCGGCGTGAAGCTCCCATCCTTCCACACGTAGAGCACGTAGCCCTGGGCCGTGACGTCGCCCTTGGCGTCGAATCCGACCGTCCCGAGCACGAGGTCGAACCGCTCCGTGTGCAGTGCCTGGGCGATGGGTCTCGGCTCGATGGAATGGGCGAAGTTTCCGGCCGCGACCAGGGCCTGCATGGCCGCGTACCCGTAGATCGTCGAACCGGTGGGATCGACGCCCTCGGCCTTGAACGCCTTCACCACGGCCGCGGCGGCGGGCTGCCGGCTCGGGTCGAGGTAGAAGGTCATCAGCACGCCGTTGCTCGCTGCCCCGGCGATCTTGGCGAAGTCCGCCGTGGCGATGGCCGACGTGCCGAACCATTGCGGGCGGTAGCCGCGTTCGGCCGCGATCTTCACCAGGCGGCCCATCTCGGTGGCATCCCCGCCGTAATAGGCGACCTCGATCCCCGCGCCCTTCAGGCGGTCGGCGAGGGCGGCGTCGTCGGCATCGCTCGGCGAGAACGACAGCGACAGCGCCTCGTTGACGCCGATGCGGTTGAGGTTGTCCTTGGTGGCGGCGGCGAGGCTGCGGGCGGCCGGGGTTTGATCCTGGATCAGCGCGATCTTCCGGTCCCGGAACCGCTCGGCCAGCACGGCGGCGGACAGGCGCGCCTGATCGTCGTCGCGCCCGCAGACGCGGAAGATGGTCGGCAGTCCCCGGTCTGTCAGCCGCGCCGCCACCGAGGCCGCAGTGATCATCACGACGCCGTTCTGGGCGTAGATGTCGGAGGCGGTGATCGAGGCGTTCGAACAGACATGGCCGACGACGAGCCGGACATTGGCGCGCACGAAGTGGTTGGCCACCGCCACCGCGGTGTTCGAGTCGCAGGCATCGTCCTGAACGTCGAGGGTGACGGGCTGGCCATCGAGGCCGCCCATGGCGTTGGCATCCCGGGCCGCGGCCTCGACCCCGCGCAGCACCTGCTCGCCGACCGCCACATAGGGACCCGACCGCGGGACCGCCACGCCGATCACCACGTCGGCCGCCGCAGGGGCGGCTGAGACGAGGGCGAGACACAGGCTCAGGGAGATCAGCGCGGGCCGAAGCGGCCCGCGGGCGGGGACGACAGGTCCGATCTTCATCGGGCTTTTCTGGGCATCCTTGCGCGGCAGTCAGAAGGAAGGGCGGGATGCGGCTCTGTAGCCCCGATCCCGTCCAGCACCCAGTGCCCATACGCGAGGACGCGGAGAAACGCGATTTTTTTCCGTCGCCGCCCGAGTCCGACCCGGGGCTACTTGGCGTAGGCGTAGGCGGTCGCCGCGGAGGCGAGCGGCCCGGTGACGCCGTTGAACGCGGTGAGCACCTTCTGGACCTCGGTGAACGGCGCGTTCGACACGTAGATCAGGTCGCGGTTGCGCATGCGGAACGCCTGGGACACGAACAGGCTGTTGGGGTCGCGCATGTCGATCCGGTAGACCACCGGCACCAGCGGCGTGCCGAGCAGCCGCGAGCCTGGGCTGAGGCGGCGGACCACGCTGGCCGGCTCGAACCGGAAGATGAACGTGCCCGCCGGATCGGCGGCGAAGTCCGACAGGCCGCGCGCCTTGGCCAGCGCCTGCGCCAGGGTGATGCCGTCGGCCTGGAACGGCAACTCGGTGCTGTTGCCCAGCGCGCCCACCGCGATGAAGGTCTGCGGATCGCGCACCAGGGTGAGCACGTCGTTGGGCCGCAGGTAGATGTTCTCCTTGGGGTTGGACACCACCGTGGTCAGCGGCACYGTGGCGGTGAGCGGCCCGCGCGAGAGCCGCACGAAGGTCTCGTTGACYGGGGCGCGGTTGCCGCCGGCGGCGGCGATGACGTCGAGGATGCGGTCGCCGTGGCCCGAGAGCGGCAGGCGGGCGCCGGCGGCGCCCTCGCCGGTGACGGTCACCGCCTGGCTGATCGGCCGGGTGACCGAGACCAGCACCTGCGGCTGGATGGCCTTGCCGGCGAGTTCGTTCTCGATGAGCGTCTGGACGTCCTGGGTGCGGCGGCCGGCGACCTTGATGCGGCCGGCATAGGGTACCGAGATGGCGCCGTCGCGCCCGACGGGCTGCTCGGGGATGAGGGCGGATTTGGAGCCGGCGGAGAAGCGGTCGGCCACCAGCGGYCCGGAGAACAGGCCGCCGGAGCCGGCTTCCCAGACGGAGACCGAGACCATGTCGCCGATGCCGATGACCGGCTCGGAGGAGGGGCGGTGGTCGCCGAAGGAGGCGAGCAGGCTGTCCAGGGGCCGGCCGCGCAGGGCCTCGACCACCGAGGGGGTGACGTCGATGATCTCGTAGCGGGCGAGCATGCCGCCATCGGCGGTGGTCACTTCAGCCCCGGCCTGGATCGCGCTCGCCGTCGGACCCGCCGCGGGCAGGTACGTGCAACCACCGGCAGATCCTGCCGCCAGGGCGGCCATCAGGGCGGTGCGCGCCGTCTTACGCAGCATCACAGAGACTTCTCCTCGCCGACCCCGCGCCATCGCTGGCCCGGGCCGGGACATCCAGTTTGACCGCCAAACGCTGCGATCGCTTTAACGGCCGCGCCGAACTCGCGGCGGCCCTCGCGGACGGCCGGGCTATCCGTGCGCAATGCGTCACCAGCGTGGCACGGCCACGCTTATGCCGCCCAAGCTTAACCTTATCATGTCCGGGCTGCGATGTCCGCAGGCGTCGGGGCGAGGCTCCCGCGCAGCGTACGTCCCAGGGCGTCGGCTGTGATGTCGATGCGCTGAGGGGCTGCCTCCGGATGGCCGAAGCGGAACAGCGCGTACTCGGTGGTCCGCCCGCCGAAGCCGGGCTTGCAACTCGGCAGCGACGGCGCGTGATCGCCGAACACGCAGAGCGTGATGGTCTGGCTCCGCTCGCGGGCGATGGCGCCGAGCCCCGCCACCAGATCCTCCACCATCCGTCCGGTATTGGCGACGTGGTGGAGATACTGCGCCTGCGGATCGTCGAGGCCCGGCAGCCGCCCGGGCTTCCAGGGACCGTGATTCTCCATGGTCACGCAGAACAGGAACAGCGGCGTGCGCCGCGCCCGCACCTCCGCCACGAGGCGCTCGCCGAGGGCGATGTCCCCGACATACGGGCCGACCCGCGGCGCCTCCGCGAAGGCCTCGCCCATCACGAGGTCGCTGAAGCCGAAGGATTCCATCACCTGGGCGCGCCGGAAGAAGTCCCGGTGGAACGGGTGCAGGAACAGGGTCCCGTAGCCCCGCCCGCGGGCGAGCCGCGCGAGGCTCGTCGGCTCGTCGCCGCTGCGGGCGGTATAGGGGTCGTACCGGCCGAAGCCGAGGCTGTCGGACGGACGGCCCGTGAGCACCGCGTGCTCGGTGCGCATCGTGTAGGCGCCGTGCGCCGGGACCCCGAGCCGTCCGTACTGCGCGGCGCGGGTGCGGAACAGCTCCATCACCGGCAGCTTGGCGCCTCCCAGGCGCTCCGGATCGATGAACGACTCGAGCTGGATCACCACGACGACGTCGTCGCCCGGGCCGGGCGGCAGGGTCGGCGCCGCCGGCTCCGGCTCGCCGCCCGCCAGCGCCCGAGCTGTGTAGCCCAGGAGGCTCGCCGGGAGGCCGACCCGGGCGACGTCCGCCTCCAGATCGGGCCGCGGGAACCAGCGGGCGATCAGCCGGGCGAGTGGCGGCCGCGGCGCGGCCTTGACCAGGAGCCAGAGCAGCATCGGCAGGCCGAGCAGGGCGAGAATGCGAGGGAGGGTGGCCGCCGGCAGCACGCTCGGCTCGGTCCGGTACCAGAGCACGGTCGCCGCCAGGGCGAGCAGGACCGGGACGGCGATGCGCGGATCCCACAGGGGCGGAATGTAGTAGAGCTGCGGGTGGCGGGGCACCTGGGGCAGCAGGGCGAAATCGCTGAACAGCAGCGGCTCGCCGATCACCGAGCGCTTCGCGCGGCTGACGATGATGAGGATCGCCACGGTGATCACGCAGGTCAGCCCGGCGAGCCACGGCCGCCAGGAGAAGGCGAACCAGAACAGCAGGATCAGCAGGTAGCCGAGCAGGCGCAGGCCGAGATCCCGCTTCGCGCGGCTCGCCCGGGTGATCGCGTCGCCCGCGAACACCTCCAGGGCGAGGCAGATGGCGAGCGCGAGGCCGGTGGCAATGAGGAACGTCGTCAAGACTCGGGCACTCGACGTGGGGCGGGCCTGCTCCCCGCCGGGATGCGGACCGGCTGGGAACAGCGCGCGGGGGAAAGGATTTGCGAGCCGTTCCTGATCCGGGATGATCAGAAGCGGCCCGAACGGCGGACTGCTGCGGGTCGACCCTAGCAGCCCGCGCTATCGCTTTGGTGTCACAGCGAAGGTGTCACGTCGGAGACTCGCGAAACCGGGTCCGCGCCGGGGCGTCCCTCCTACCGCGGGCCGCCTCCGGCCTCCCGACCGACGCCGCGCCGGCTGCGCAGGGTCCGGACGATCGGATTGAGCAGGCCGTAGCGCGCGCGCATCAGCAGGTGGGCCGTCCGGCCGAGGGAGAGGGCGTTGCGCGGGGCCGCCTCCCGGGCCGCGCTCAGGCGATCGAGGAGCTGCTCCGGGCTGCACGGCTTCATCGCTACGGGATCGAGATAGCGCGGATAGAGGATCATCGCCCCGGCCACCAGCTCGTCGAGGCTCAGCCGGCGGCCGCGATCGGCCGCCGGCGCGAGATCCTCCGACAGGCCCCAGCCCGCGTAGAACGGCCGGCCGTGCGTCGCCACGGTCAGCCCGCGGATCAGCGCCTCGAACCCGGCGAGAGACGTCATGGTCTCGACGTGGTGGACCCGGTCGAGGAGGTCGACGATGCTGATGCCGGTCACGATCCGGTCGGCGAGCGTGAGCGCCTCCGCCTCCGGGATGATGCCGGGCCGGAACCCCGCTTCCACGTCGGGATGCGGCTTATAGAGCAGGACCGCGTCCGGGTTGCGCCGGCGTGCCGCCTCCAGCAGGGCGCGGTTCGAGCGGACCAGCGGCGAACCGTGCCGCACCGAGGCGTCGTCCTCGACCTGCCCTGGCACCAGCACGACGCGCCGCCCGGCCGGCCAGTCGAGCGCCGCAGCGTCGAGGCCGACATTGTACTTGCTGAGCCGACGCGCCACGACCTCCTCGCGCAGGCGCCGTGCCCGGGCGACGAGGGCGGGGGTGAAATCGGCCTCGGCGAGCGTCCGCTGCAGCCGGCTCTCCCGGCGCGGATCGTAATAGATGCCGAGGTCGTCCACCACGATGGAGGCGCCGGGCTGGAGGCTCGCGCCGAGGCCCACCGAGCGCAGGAACCCGTCCTCCACGCGGGCGAGCGGCAGCCCGGCCTTCGTGCAGGCTTCCTCGAGCTGGCCCGGTGCCCGGGTGGCCCAGGCGAGGACGCGGCCGCGATGGCGCTGTCCCGCCGCGACCGCCGCCTCGGTGGTCATGGTGTGGACCGGCCGCCCGGCGGGTCCGGCTCCGAGCACGTCGAGGGCGGGGCGCTTCCAGCGGGACATCCCGACATAGACCACCCGCCGGTCGTTCTCGGAAAAGCGGGCCGCGAGCCACGCCACCCGCTCGCTGCAGGCTGCACGGTCGATCGGGTCCCGGGTCCAGGGATCGAGGTAGTGGACACCGCCCTCCCCGCCGAGGGGGGCGCCGTCGAGGCTGATCCGCAGGGATGCGAATCCGGTCTCCGGCGTGTCGTACGGGCTCAGGATCGGTCCGGGAGAGACCGTCAGACGGCGCCGGCCGGTCAGGGCGARCAGGCGCCCGGCGAAGCTCCCTGCGCCCCAGACCGCGCCGATCGCGCCGGCGCGCGCCGGCCCGAAGGCGAGGCCCGTCGCGGCCTCGATCTCCGCCCGCAGGCGGCGGATCGTGCGGCCGGTCGCGTAGAGCGACAGGGTCGGGTCAGGGGCCATTGAGGGTGCGTCCGGCTCCGGTCGGGCGAGGGGCTGGCCCGCCTGTAGCGCATTTTCGCCGGCATGGGATGGCCGTGCAACGCGGGGACAACCTTCGCCGGCGACACGCTCGCCACGTCCTGGAAAGGATTTGGACATATCGTCGCCGTGATTGCCCGCCTAATCCCAGGCTGAGCCGCAGAGGCGCGACCGTTGCAGACGGGTCACGCCGATGCGGAAACGCCATGCCGCGACACGGCCTCGGATTGCGGGTCTGCCGGGCACCGTGCCAACTCAAGGTCTCTCGCGGGCTCGGTTCGTCCAGCCCTGGGTCAAGGATAGAAGCGCCGCGGAATGCAACAGACCGCCTCCGACGCCCTCCGCGACCGCCCCGCGACCTTCCTCTTCCTGCAGGGTATCGCAACACCGTTCTTCTCCGATCTCGGACGGGCGCTGCGCGCGCGGGGGCACAATGTCCGGCGCATCAATCTCTGCCCCGGCGACTGGCTGTTCTGGAGCGGCGACGCCGACAATTACCGCGGCCGCCGCGAGGCCTGGGGCCGATACCTCGAATCCTATCTCGACCGCGAGGGCGTCACCGACATCGTGCTGTTCGGGGATTGCCGGCCGTTCCACAGGGCTGCCCGGATGATCGCCGAGTATCGTGGGCTGCGGGTGCACGTGTTCGAGGAGGGCTACATCCGCCCGAACTGGATCACCTGCGAACTCGGTGGCGTGAACGGCTTCTCGTCCCTGCCCCGGACGGCGGCCGAGATCCGCGCCCTGGCGCGGCGCCTGCCGCAGCCCGGCCGGGCGATGCCCTCCACCGGCGACATGGCCCGCCGGAGCGTCTGGGATGTCGGCTACAACCTCGCCAACGTCCTGTTTCCCTATCTCTTCCCCCATTTCCGCAGCCATCGACCGACCCACATCGCCGCCGAATATGCGGGCTGGATCAAGAAGTTCGCCCGGCGCACCCACACCCGTCGCGAGGCGGCGCGGTGCGATGAGATCTACCGGGCGGTCGGCTGTGACTACTTCCTGCTGCCGCTCCAGCTCGACAGCGACTACCAGATCCGGGTCCACTCGCCGTTCCTCGGCGTCGAGGGCTTCATGGACCGGGTGATCAAGTCGTTCGCGGACGCCTCCTCGGCGCCGACACGGCTCCTGGTGAAGTTGCATCCGCTGGACAGCGGCCTGATCAACTGGCGCAAGTTCGCCCGCGCCTCGGCCCGCCGCCACGGCGTCAGCGACCGGCTCGACTTCATCGACGGCGGCGACCTCCCGTCCCTGATCAAGGGCGCCCGCGGCGTGGTGATCGTCAACTCGACGGTGGGGATGCTGTCCCTGGAGATGGGCTGTCCGACCCATGCGGTCGGAACCGCGATCTACAACATGGCCGGCCTGACCCATCAGGGCGACCTCGACGGGTTCTGGCGGAATCCGACACCGCCGGAGATGGACCTGATGGCGGATTTCCGCCGGGTCGTGCTGCACCGGACCCAGGTCAATGGCGGCTTCTTCTCCACCGGGGCGATCGACCGGGCGGTTGCCGGCTCGGTGCCGCGGATGGAATCGGCCCTGCCCGATTCGATGCTGGCGGCTGCCCGGGCTGTCCGCGAGGCGGCCGAGCGGGACGGGGAACTGGCGCCGGTCTACTGACCCGATCCCTGCCGTGATCCGTGTCGACATCGCCGTTTCGGGACCTTTGATGCGGCTTTCGCCGCCGGTGAGCCCTTCCCGACCTTGATCTTTCCCTGCGCGGCGGCGTAACCCGCCGCATGCCCCGCATTCTGATCACCGGCGCGTCGAGCGGCATCGGCGCCGCGCTGGCGCGCCACTACGCGC
>NZ_JBFUGA010000092.1:0-23898 GCF_056403155.1 Methylobacterium sp. P3_A11 | reverse complement strand
CGCCCGTCGATCCTGCCGGCCGCGGCGGGGGTGAGGCCCCGTTCAGCATGGCGCGCCACTGCCGCAACATCGAGGGCTGGATCCCGAGCTCGGCCGCGACCTGCATCTGCGGCCGGCCGCTGCTCTCCAGCAAGGCGACCGCTTCGCGTTTGAACTCGGGTGTGAACTCTCGTCTCGTCTTCGCCATCCGACACCTTCCCCGCTCAGCATGAGCGTACCAGAGGTGTCCGTGAAACCGAGGGAGGATCACTCAGCGGAGATGGCGAAACGCTGCGCGATCAACCTGTCTCGGGTTTCCTTGCGCCAGTCGCGGATCGTCGGCCAATCCGCATTGGCGGCCGGCAACGCCGGGCCGGAACCGGCAGCCTCGGACACCTCGCTCACGGAACTCATGGTCTTGCTACCCGTCGCTCCCGTGTTGCTGCCTGTGAAACTCCATTGGTCGGTGCGGGTGCACCGCGTGGCACTTCGACTACTGCCCGCCGAAAGCGCGCAACGGCCGTCCGGCTTCCGAGCGGTGCATCATCACGGCCAGTCCCGCAGCTTCATCGATCGCGGCAAGCCGAGGCCCCACGGCTGCATGAAGGGACATCTCACTGCGATCCAGAAAGAGGTTGACGCGCTCGCACCACTCGGCGTCCGGACTGTTCGCCGCCTCCGCCTCCCGCAGGGCCTCGGCGATCATCTGACGAACCTCCTCCACGAGCTGGCGCGTCAGGGGCGGTCGCGTTCTGGCCGCATACGCCTCGCTGATAATGCCGGCCCACTCGTCGGCCGTTCGACCAGGGTGCGTGCCCATGTGCCCTCCCTCGTCACCTGAAATGTAATCAGCCTCGAAAAGGGGCTCACCCACTCTCTTCCAGGTCAGGCATTTACATATGCCGATCGGCGTCCGAATCGCACTTTGGATCGCCGCCTCCGGTCACGCCACCACCGGGTTAGACCACACCCGAGTCGAGTACGCTCCCGTTGACGGCCGGTCGGTTGCCCATTTTGAACATGTGGCGCGTCGCGTTCATCGCGATCCGCTCGCCGTCGAGGTAGGTCTGGCCGATGAAGCTCATCCGGTCCGACCGCCAGGGACGGCCCGGAAAAGCCCAGACGGCTGGCCGTGTCGAGCTATTCCCTTGGGCGCCTCAATCGGAATTGAGGCTTGTGTGATGCGCCGTATGACTGTGGCCGTGCCCGCCGCGAACCCGATCGACTCCAATAAAGAGGAGTATAAGGACTAACACGATCCAGTCGGACACGCCTACGAGCTCTCGGACGCTTAACGCGATCGGCATCACGGGCCTCCTATCTTGAGGGATGATTCACGCTCCAGAGGATCGAGACTAAGCCAACGAAGCACGCGATGAGGCCGAGCATGCCGACGAGAGCTGCCAGATCCGGCACGCCTTCGAGCCCTTGAGCAATTACTGTGCTCGGCATCGCGCGTCTCCTATGACCCTTGATGCTGACCCTTGATGCGGCGAGCATCCACCGCGCCGTAATCCTCGTCTCGGTCATATCCGCGGATGACCGTCGCCCCTGCGACGTCACCCACGCGACCTGGCAGAGCGAGGCGGCCAGCTCTCCCATTCTAGTGAGAGCCCACTCCTGCGCGCCCATTGACGGACCGCCGCACCGAACTCACGCCCTCTCGAGCGAAGACAGGTACATTCTAAACCAGATTCGCGCCGGTGTCTTGATAAGCCGTAAAATGAACTGTCTAGGACTGTGCCGCATGCGCCTGAATACTTAAGCTCACGAGCTTGGCCTAATCGCCTTCGGTCCGGTCCCTCACCGCGAGCTGTAGCGACAGGCCCGAAGCTGCCACTCGGTTGCGATCGCGCGGCTTACAATCTGATAGGGCACGGTACTGCGTGCGCTGCGCATAGGTCTGGCCCGTGTAGGTCGGGTCGCGCAGGACGCCGCCTCACGCCGCTTGCGTTGCGGCTCAGCAAGCTGAGCCGCATCATCCGTTGGTAAGGACGGCCAAACGGAACGCCCGCCCGGATCGGCTCAGCGGCCCCGGCAGCGCGAGGCGAGGAATGTAGCGCGACGCAAGTCCGGCGCATTGAAGCGGGACCGTCTAGTACGCCAAGCTCCCGGTCTCGACGTCGCAGAGCGCCATGAACTCAGCGCACCGCCGCTCAAGTTCCGAGCGCGGTTCGAGATCTGGCTGGGCGCGCTTGGCAAGTTGCCACGCTTCAACGGCGGCCTCGGCGCTCGCCTGCATCGCCACTTGTTGGGCGGCAGTCAGCGATCGAGACGGCTCTAGACCGAGCTGGTGGCCAATCTCGCGCTCAATCGCCGTCCCTGCAGCAAGGACGCGGAAGTTGCTCTCGTGCGCCTCGTTCATGCTCGCACTCCGGCCGACGAAGTGGTCTCGGGCCGTTATGGCCGGCGGCCCATGCATTGAGCCAGCCATAGACGCGGTGTCAAACACCACACGCATCCCGAAGTTTGCCAGCCTAGGTGCTACTCGTCACCCATCTCCTTGTGCTCGGTCACTTCGTCCTCTTCTTCGGCGTCATCGCCGAGGAGGTCGTCCAACTCTTGGATCAGATCTGCGATCTGCTGCCCGTTCGCACGGACGCGGAAGACTTCTCCATCTTCGGCCTCGAAGGTGAGGTGGTACTCGCCCTGGATCTCGTCGGAGAGCACACGGGCTAGCTTCTTGGGCAATCTCATTGCATGGCCCCTCCCAGCGGTAAGAAAACGCGCAATCACCGAGCACGGTGCCGGCGAGCTCTAAGCAGAGGGGCTGGATGGCTCCTAGGTCACCAGGCCCGCTTCTTCCGGAGCGGGCTTCCGAACTGATGGGTCGGAAGTCCGGAAGGGTGCATTTTGAGACGACTACCTGAGCCGCAACGCAAGTCCGCTTCTCCGGCTTGAACGCCGGAAGCGGACGGGCCGCAATGGGCCAGGCTACGTCACGCCGGATCGTCAGCGCGCTCAGAACCGGACGTTCGATTTTGCGCCCATCTCAGTCGCCGAGCGGCGAAGTTCCCGGCTAACCAAATTCAAACGTGCAGACTACGGTTCAGTGGGAACTGGTGACGATCATGCCGCTAAGCAGTTCCCGTCGCGCAGGGCGGGATGGCGAAGCCCTGCCCGGACGTTCAACCCCGCCCTTCCGTCCTCGCTCCAGGCGACTTCGGCTACTGTCTGACCTCGATCGCCCATCTCGAACTCGACCGCCTCGCCTGGTGCGAGTTGAGGCGCTTCGGAGATGCGGGCGCCAAGCGACGAGACCTCCACGACGCGCACCGGGAATCGCCGCCCCCGCACGCTCACGAATCCCGCCTCGTCGACGCCGACGCGCACTGTCCCGCGGCGCTCATCCAAGTCGGTGGTGACCCGCTGCACGAACGTCGTCACCGACCGCGCGAGGTCGGCTGCGACCACCTTGAGGGACTCGGACGCGGAAAGCGCGCTGTTGGCGTGGTGCTGCGTCTCCCGCGTGGCCCGCGAGACCGAAACGGCGCCCGCGTGCGCCTCGGTGCTTCCTTGGGCGACCTGCGCTACCGTCCGAGAGATCTCCTGCGTCGCCGCCCGCTGCTGGTCCACCGAGACCGCGATGGAGGTGGTCAGCGCGTTGACTTCCTGAGTGGCCGAGGCCATCGCCTGCACGGAACCGACCGTCCGCCGCGTCGAGGCCTGGATTGCCTCGACCTGGGACACGATCTCGTCGGCCGCCCTCATGGTCTGGCCCGACAGCGCCTTCACCTCGGAGGCGACAACCGCGAAGCCGCGGCCGGCCGCACCGGCCCGAGCCGCCTCGATGGTGGCGTTCAAGGCCAGGAGGTTGGTCTGGTCTGCCACCGACTTGATCAGGCCCATGACGGCGCCGATGCGGTCGGCCACGACTGCGAGCTGCTCGACCTCGCCGCTCGTCGACCGCGCAATCTCGGTCATATGCGCGATCAGCTCGCGCGCCCGCTCGGTCTGGCCGGCGATGTCGGAGATGGAGGCGCTGAGTTCCTCGGCGCCCGCAGAGACGGACAGCACGTTCTGCGCAGTCGCCGACGCCGTGGTCTCAGAGGCCGCGGCCTGCTCGCTTGACTGTATCGCGACCTCGCTGAGTGCCAAGGCGGTCTCGCGCATGCCACTCGTCTCGCGCTCGACCTTGTGCTCTATCTCGACGAGAGCATCGCGGAACTCGGCGACGACCTCGCCGAGCTTGCGTTGACGGTGGGCCTCCAGGCTGCGGTCCTGGCTGGCCGCGGCCTCGGCGTGGCGCTGCGCCATCTCGCTTTCGGCGGCCTGCCGGGTCGCCGCCTCAGCGGAGGTGAGTGCGTTGGCGAGTTGGCGGGCAGCCAGCACCAGGGCACCGGCCTCGGTGACGAGCACCAGGGCGTGCAGGACAACGCGCAGGTACTCGGCGCCGTTCGGGAATACGGCGGCCGGGTAGAGGACATTGAGGGCTAAGTGGTGGACGGCCACGACACCTGCGGCCACCAGGATGGAGGACCAGCAGCACCAACCCGCGACGATCGCGAGGGCGGCGAAGAAGACCATGTGTGCGTCGATCTGCAGGTGCGTGCCGGAGGAGACCAGCACCAGCAGGCCGACGAGCATCATCAGGGTGGCCGACGAGAGGTGGCGCGTGAAGGCCACCGCGCCGTGCCGGCGGGCGACGGCGAGGGTCGCGCCGGGGAGGATGACCGCGAGGACCGTCACCGGCACCGGCAAGACGTCCCGCAACCAGGCAAGTATCGTCACGATGGTCGCGAGGACGCCGAGGGTGCCGACCATGACCGGCATGAAGGAGAGGCGGAGGCGTTCGAGGCTGCTGTTAGTCACGGCTGCGTCGTTCCGGTGAGGGTCAATGGGAGCCGGAAGCCCGGCAGGCAGGCCCCGATGGGGCCGGCGGCGAGAACGAGGAGGGCGCCGGCCCGGCGCAGATCGGCGGCGGTATCGCGCCCGGCGGCGTCGAGCACCGCGACGTGCCCGCCGGATGAGAGCCACAGGATTGGCGCCCTGGAGGCGGCTACGGCTCTGGGAACCAGAGCGTCGGGAAAGAGAGTCAGCACTGCGACCGGCTCGCCGGGGCGAGGCGCCAGGGCGAGAGCGACCGGGGCGAGGCCGCAGCCGAGGACCAAGGCGGCGGTCAGTGCGGCGGCACGGAGAGGCGGCAGGGCACATGGTGGGATCGGTGTCTTCCGCTCCCTCATGCCCGCCTCCCGCCTAATCCGCTTCCGGTATCCAGCCTTTTAGGCCACTGGGGTTGATGACAGCCTCTCACCAAGGCCTCAGGCGCGTTTTCGACCATCGGCGATGAGCGGGATCGTGCCATGCGTGTGCTGGGTGAACTGCCCGATGGGCGACGGCCGTCCCATGAGATAACCCTGTGCTTCGTGGCACTGCTCGGCGATGAGAAAGCCGAGCTCGGCATCCGTCTCAACGCCTTCGGCCAGGACGGGGAGCCCAAGGCCGCGTCCGAGGCCGAGCACCGAACGCACGATGGCCGCGGTCTGCTCGTTGCTGTCGACCGACCGCACGAACGAGCCGTCGATCTTGATCTTATCGAACGGGAAGGAGCGCAGGTTCGACAGGGACGAGTAGCCGGTGCCGAAGTCATCCATGGCGATGCGCAGGCCGAGCGACTTCAACTGCCGCAGCGTCAGGAGCGCCCGGGCTGGATCGCTGATCAGCGCCGTCTCGGTCACCTCCACCTCCAGCCGGTGCGGCGCAAGCCCGGTCCTGAGCAGCACCTCGTGCACGAGGCCGACGAAGTGCGGGCTGTGGATCTGCACCGCCGAGACGTTGACCGCGATGGATAGGGGCTGGGGCCAGCTCGCCGCCTCGCGGCACGCCTCGCGGAGCACCCACTCTCCGATCTGCAGAATGGCGTCGCTCTCCTCGGCAATGGGGATAAACACGGCGGGCGAGACGTAGCCGCGCTCCGGGTGCTTCCAGCGCAACAACGCCTCGAAGCCGATGACCGCGCCGCTGCCGACCTGGGTCTGCGGCTGGTAGACGAGCTGCATCTCGCCGCGCGCCACGGCGTGGCGCAGTTCGTGTTCGAGGAGGCGGCGCTCGCGCACTTCGACCCCCATCTTGGCCTCAAAGAAGCGGTAGGTGCCGCGTCCCTCGGACTTCGCACGGTAGAGCGCCGTGTCGGCGTAGCTCAGGTGCGCCGCCCGCTCGTCGGCGTCGTCGGGGTAGAGGGCGATGCCGATGCTGGTTGCGATCTGCGGTCCGCCGGTATCACTCTTTCCGGAGCGCAGCGCCTCCAGGATGCGCTCGGCGATCCGCCCGGCAGCGGAGGCGTGCTCGCAGGGCACCAGCACCGCGAACTCGTCGCCGCCGAGCCGGGCCATCATCTGAGAATCGTCGAGTTCAGCCGAGACGATGCGGGCGACGCTCTCCAGCATCGCGTCGCCCGCGGCGTGTCCAAACAAGTCGTTGACCTCCTTGAAGCGGTCGAGGTCGAGGCAGAGCACCGCGAGCTTGCGGTCGCCGCCTTGTGCCGCCCGCATCTCTTGTTCGAGGCGCTTGCCGAAGCTGGCACGGTTGGCGAGCCCGGTGAGCGCGTCGTGATGGGCGAGGAACTGGATCTGGCTCTCGGCCTGGCGGCGGGCCCGCAGGTCGCGCACCGCGACGGCGTAGTGCGGCCGGCCGGCATGGTCGACCGGCTGCATGATGACTTCGACCGGCACCCGCGAGCCGTCGGATTGGCGGAGTTCCGCCTCGACCGGACGCTCGGGCTGGCTGGCCAACGCCAATCGGGCTGCGTCGCCCGGCAGATAGGTGGAGAGGGTCGTTCCCGCCAGCATGCCTTGCGGCAAGCCGACGAGCTTGGCGAAGCTCTTGTTGGCATTGACGACCGTGTCGCCGGTGCAGACGACAAGACCCTCGACGGCGGCGTTGGCGAGACTGTGCAAGCGGTCGGCCTCCACCTTGGAATGCCGGCGGTCGCGGACGTCGAGCGCGAGCGCCGCGCCGGCGAGGAGCAGGATGGCGAAGCTGGCGAGCGCCACGGCGACAGCGAGCCAGGCGTTCGGGACCGCGGTGTCCGAGACGGCAAGCGTCGGGTCGGGCGTGACGGTGACCGCACCCATGGCGGTGAAGTGGTGGCTGCAAATGGCGAGCAGCAGCAGGAGCGCAGCAGGCAACTGGCGGATCAGGCCCCGGGCGCCGACCTGCGCCGCCAGCGCGGCGCCTCCCAGGACGCTGCCGAGCACGAGCGAGACGGCGACGGTCGCGAGGTCCCACGCCTTGTGGCCGGCCACGTCGTAGGCGGCCATGCCGGTGTAGTGCATCGCAGCGATGCCGAGCCCGAGGATAATGCCGCCAGCCCAGGCCGCGGCCCGTCCGCCGACCAGGACGGCGAAGGAAAGGCCGGACCCGACCAGGGCGACAGCTATGGCGAGCGACAGGCCGGTGAGCGCGATGTCGTAACCGCTCGGGACGCCGGGCGCGAAGGCGAGCATTGCGATGAAATGTGTTGCCCAAATGCCGGAGCCGCCGGCGATCGCCGCGACGGTGAGCCAGCCCGCCTGCGCCCATCCGACAGCCCGGCTCGCGTGGCTGACGATGCAGACCGTCGTCAGGGCCGAGAGGGCACAGATGCCGGCCGCTAGCGCGACGAGGCGAAAGTCATGCGCCTCGACAAGGCAACCGACGACGGTGAGCATGGAGGGGAGCCTTAGCGGACGATCGTTCCCTCACGATGCAGTTGAATGTTGTATACGGGTTTAATGGCGGGCAACCGAGTTGTGGATCCACAACCTCGCCTCCTAGGTCGTCGACGGGCTGGAGCTTTGCCGACGAACTTCTTACCCGGCGTGGCGCACCACACGTCTGCTTGCTCACGATCCAAGCCGAGAAGCGGACAGGCCGCTTTCGGCCAGACTGCGCCATGCCGAATCGCCGGTGGGCGCAAAACCGGCCATTCGGCTTTGCGCCCATCCCGGTCGCTCCAGGAGCCTCGGTCGCTTCTCCATTGCAGACATTCGTTTAACGGAATCGATCCCGGGCCGGAATGGAGCATTCGCCCACTCACGCAAAAGGGCGCAGATCCGGAAGAGGGATCGACGGCGCTAACGCGTTCAACGAAAGCTCATAAGACACGACGGCGGACGCGAATACTGCTAATCCTGAGCCTGACTGGTGATTGCCCGCGCGTGATCCGGAGCGCTTGGCTTGAGTGCGCGAAGAGCACGGGAGAGCCGCGATTATGTCTGACGCGACCACCGTCGATCCCGATCCGGTTAGAACAGGCCAGGAGCGACCTGTCGTCCACCTGCCGCCCCGCAGACGATGGGGCCGACTACTCATCGTCGTAGGCGTTCTGCTCCTCACCGCCGCCGGGTTCGCGCTGGCTCACTTTTGGTCACCGCATGCCAACCTGCGCGTGACCACCGGCCCACAGGGCGGTGCTGCTCAGCGGTTCATGGCAGCTTTCGTCTCCGTCTCGGCAGTCCAGCATCCCCGCGTTCACCTGGAGCTCGTGCAGGTTCCGGATCTCGCCGCGAGCGCCAAGGCTTTGGAAGACGGAAGGACAGATCTGGCATTCGTGCGCAGCGATGTGGCAGCGCCGGCCAACGCGCAGACCGTCGTGATCCTGCGCCGGGACGTGGTGGCCTTGGTCCTGCCGCCCCACAGCAAGATCAGCTCCGTGGCGGCCTTGGCCGGCAAGACCGTCGGCATCGCGGCCGGCCAATTGCAAGCCAACAATGCTCAGGTGCTCGACACACTCCTGAGCTTTTTCGACATCCCCGCGAAGGATGTAGGCCGGACCTTCCTGCCCCTGGCGGAACTCGGGCAGGCCGTCCAGCAGAGGAAGGTCGCAGCGGTGCTCGCAGTCGGTCCGATGGCGCCAGGCGAGGTGGTCGATGTCGTGGCCGCCATCGCGCGCGCAACGAAGGGCACTCCCGGCATCCTGGCGCTCGATGAGGCGGAGACCATTGGCAAGCGCTTTCCCGGGTTCGAGTCCATCGACGTCCCCGTCGGCGCGTTTCGAGCCCGGCCTGCCACGCCCGGCGACGCAGTCACGACACTCGCCGTCACCTATCGCTTGACCGCTTCGGAGCTGATGACCAACGTCGTGGCAGCTGCCATTGCTCGCTCGATCCTGACCACGAAGGGCAAGCTGATGGCCGCGACGCCGCTGGCCAACCAGATCGAGGCCCCCGATCCCGATGACAAGAGCCCCATTCTCCCGGTTCATCCAGGCGTGGCGGCTTACCTCAGCGGTGGTGACCAAAGTTTCCTGGATCAGTTTCAGCAATACTTCTACGTCCTCGGCTTCGGCATCAGCTTCGCTGGATCCTTATTCGCCCTGGTTTCGGGCTACTGGAACCGACGGAGATCGGACGAGGATTGGCGGCCGATCAAGAGGCTCGTCGAGATCGCCGATGAGGCGCCAGGCGCCGAGCGACTTGCATTGGACGCTCTTGCACACGAGGCCCAGGCAATCGCGTCATCCGTGCTCGGCCGGCAGGGGGCGGCTGTAGGCGCAGAGCGGTTGTCGGCGTTCTCGACGGCGCTTGCACATGCAAGGCACGCCCTCGATGCGCGAAGGTCAGCCCTGGGTCCACCGATGGAACCGAAGTCCGGACCGAAGTCCGTGCCGACCCTGGTCGCAGCCCAGTGAGACAGTGCCCTACCAACCGAGTTCGCGATTACGTGCCGGATGCTCAATGGCTCGTGAGGACATTTACAGCGCGAGAGGCCTAGAATGACTGCCTCGTTCGCCCCCGCCGCCCCTGTTGTGCCTACCTACGCATCCCTGCCGCGACAGGCGTGAGCACCAGAGGGCAGTCCGTCGCGCAGCGAGCCATTGGGGATGTCGAAAAAGTACCTCGGCTTCGTCGCCTGCCTGTTGGTCGTTTAGGCACACTGATCCTCATTAGCACCGCCATCTACGCACGTCTCGGCCAAGACATACAACATTTCCCGAGCCGCCATTTCTACACGCTCGCTCTGATCAATGCGCTTGTGCTTGCCAAGATCCTGTTCGGGTACGAACCTCGCGTTGAGCGAAACGGGGCAGAGCGCGTACTCACTACGGGATGCGGTTCCGGATTGCGACCAAGGTCGAGGCCGGGACAGCCGTGTTAGTCGGGCTGCCCCAGGGCGTCGGGATCGCCGCGTGTCCCCGTGGCAAGAACAGCAGCGGGGGGCTTGTCAGGAGGCCATTGAGCACCGCGACGACCGCGCCTTTCCCGCAATCGAGCACCGGCGCCCCGGAGGCGCCATGATCGAGAAGGAGGCGGTTGGCGCCCTGAACTTCGAGAAGAGCCAAGCCGGTATATCGGCCCGCAGACTCGGCGGCCTGACGCACGATGCCGCGTGCGGCCTGCATCTGTCCCTCTGGGTAGCCGAGAACCAGGACGGGGTCATCGTGTGCAGGAGCCGTCGGTTGGACGTCGAGCACGGTCGCGTTCGGAAAGGGATCGTGCAGTTCCATGATGGCCACATCGTCTGCTAGACCGGTCGATCCCGGCCCGCGCTTCGGCCCTTCCGAAATCCTGCCCTTGACGGTGACCCGTACCTGAACCCGCGCCGTGACCTCCGGCTCGCCCTCGTGGGCCGACTGGCGCAACTCCGCTTCATGCCATCCCTCGTCAGGGAAGCCGATCGCGAAATGCGCGGCGGTCACCAAGAGCCTGGGCGAGGTGTAGAACCACGCGGTAGCACGCTCTCCAACGACTTCCCCGCGCCCGTCGCGCTGAGGCTCGCTGAAGTACCGGGTGATGCTGACGACGGCCCGAGCGGCGCGAGACGGGTCGACGCAGGATCCGCCACTCTGCTGGGTTTCGGCGCGAACAACACGTCCGTCGAGGACAACGAAGAGCGGGATTAGCACCAGGCCGATGACACGCAGCCTGCTCAGGACCAGCTCTGGTGAGACCATGCCTTTCCCCGCATGACGCCGCTGGATCTGCGGGACATGGGGCTGACGGTCTCGGGCAGGTCCAGAATAGTCCTCCCAACCCTGAGGGCTCGCCGCATGTTCCTGGCAGCGGAGCATCTCCACGCCGTGCGGGCTTCAAGGAGAAGCATAGGATCCAGCGGCAGTTGACTGACTGCTTCGCTTCGGGGCCGTTGCCTGGCCGGCTCTACAGGGAGCGTCCCGACTACTGCAGTCATAGGGCGGCTCAACGCTCAAAAGCCCAGTCCGACTCCGTCAGCACCGAAAGTGCGGATGAACCCAGACTTCGACCGCTAGGAAGCGCTCCGGTAGAAGCATCACCGAACCTCCGCTTGATAGAGCCGTACCTCGACATCCGAAGAGGCAGCATTGCACCCTCCATATCGTTCGCTGCCGCTGTGCCGTAGGTTGACTAGCTGAATTGTCCAGCTTGGCAGGCTCGCCCGCGGCGATGATCACTGATCGGCGTACCGGCCTATTCCAACTTCTGCGCGAGGGCATCCCGGCGCTCCTCGTCCTCCTCGCCTGGGACGTGATCGTCGTGGTCGTCTTCCAAGTGGCTCATCGCTCCTGGATGGACCAGCCAAGCTTGCCAACTTCGCTGATCGGCTCTGCTCTGGTGCTATTCCTCAGCGTTCGCAACAACACCGCCTATGCGCGCTGGTGGGAGGCGCGGACCCTATGGGGTGCGGTCACCAACAACGCGCGCTCATTCTGCCGCGAGATGGCCACCTTGATTGGCGGCGCACCCGATCTCACCCGGGCCATGGCGGCCTACGCTCATGCCCTGCGAGGCGCCTTGCAGGAGGTCGATGTCACCGCGGAAGTCGAACGCCTTCTCCCCGCTGACATCGCGACCCGCATCCAGGGCCGGCGCAACGCGCCCAACGCGATCTTATACGAGATGGGCCTGAACCTGCGGCAGCTTGCCGAGGAGCGCGCCGTCCATCCCGCCGCTCTTGCTGCGGTCGATCGCATTCTGTCGGATATCGCCAACGCCCAGGGCGGCCTTGAGCGGATCCGCAACACGCCTCTGGCCATCCAGTTCTCGGCCCTACCAGGCGTCCTGGTGCGCGCTTTCTGCCTCCTGCTGCCCCTCACCATGGTTCAGGAACTGGGCTGGATCACGCCGCTGGGCTCGACTGTGGTCGGGTTCCTGTTCTTGGCGCTCGACCGGATTGGTCTCGACCTGGAAGACCCATTCACCAGAAGCGTTCACGCCCTGCCGATGCGTGCCATAACCCGAGCCATCGAGATTGACCTGCTGCAATCCATCGGTGAGCGCGCGCCGGAGCCGATCCGCGCCAGCCATGGCGTCCTGCACTAGGCACAGGACGTAGAGGCCGCCGCTCCTATGAGGTCGGGAGTAACTGGCCGTCCCGGTGTCGCCGGTCGAGCGAAGCCAGCGGGAATGCTGACTATCTCAGGGGAGCGGCTTACGGAGATGTTCTCCGTCGATTCATCATGGCCCAGGCACCGAGTGCGAGCGCAGGGTCGAGAATGGCGAACGTCACCAGTAGATGCGGGAACACTCCGGACGCGGCTAGCGCCAGGAGAACCGCCGGAACGAACGTCAGTCGGTTGACCACCGTCGCGGCAACGATCTGCTGCGCGCCCGAACGCCCACCAAACAGGTAGAGCCAGCCAATGACGGCAACCGCCATCCCCATGGCACGGATGAGCCCCTGCTCATCCCCGACAAAATCCCGGTCCCTGAAAAGCACCTGCGTCGCGCCTGGCCAGACGATGAGTAGCGCTCCGGCCGCGAGATAGATCGCACCGTTCATCGCCRTGTACTTGGATGTGCTCGATACGTTGCTTGGGGTCGCGAGAAGCTCCTGGATGAGTGACATGCCGCGCTTCCTCAACTGATGAAACTTGCCCTCGGTAAAACGAGGCCCGATTTTCCGGAGACGGCGCTCAGGGCCGAGTCGCGAGCATCAAGCGGATTGCCGGGCTCAGGGCTCAGGTCCGCCATGGCGACCAGACCGTCGTTGACGTAGCGGTTCACCGTGCCGAGCGTCAGCCGATCACCGGGCCGGTGGTAGCGCACTGGCCCGATTCCGCCCTGCTCCGTCAGTTCCCGGACGACGAACGCCCGCTCCGCGTTGGTGTCGACGTCGGTCGCATGGGTGACCTGGAAACTGAGGCGCGTCAGGGAGAGCCCCACATCCTTGGTGGCGGCACCGACCCACATGGCGCGCTCCCTGTAGGCCGGCCGGCCTGACGCGAGCCAGAAGGCCGCGGTGTCGAGGGTTGCCTCCGCGCGCTCAACAGAGAGGCCCCAGAAGCGCACGTGGTGGCGCTTGCGCGGGCTGTTGTCGATGGAGCGCTGGAAGCCGACGTCCTGACCCCGGTTGAACAGAAACAACGTGCTGAAGGGGGCACTCGGGTAGGGGCGCTTCAGCGCGAAGGCGCAAGCCATCCTCCACGAACTGCCGAGGCCGAGCGGATCCGCCTGGGTCCAGCCCGCGAGGGCAAAAGCTCGCTGCAACTCGTCAAGGGTGCCGATAAGCACCAAGTTCACGGGATCACCGGGGAGGCCATCGCCTGTCAGCGTGTAGGAGGGGACGCGGCTCCGGTTGAGGATGTGCACTCCAAGCCTGATCGCGCGCGGCAGGATCAGGTAGGCAGCGGCGGCGTACGTGGACGCAACCGCCAGGACGAGCGGCAGGCGGCGGTCGGCGACGTCGTAGAACAGCACCACGATCAGCCAGACCGTCACCAGGCCGAGGACCGCAACCAGCGTACGCTGCCCAAGCAGCTTCAGGCGTCTCACGGAGCATGTCCTCCCTTCGGCCGCCAGGGGTCCTCCGCTGGGCTCACCCGGCGCGCTCCTGGCGTGAAGCTGTCCGAGCGTGAAGAAGAGGCTATCGTCACGCGGTACGCTGCCACACTTGTGAACGCCGAGCAGGATCCGACTGGAGTAGTGGGCGGTCCTGTGCCTGCCGGCGAAGCATCAGACCGAGTAACTTTGAGATTTCAGTGTAGATCGAACGGGAAGATCACCTTCCAGTCCTTCTTCATGTCTATGACGGACCAGTTATCAGCCGCGGCGGCGTCCAAGGCTGTGTCGAGGCGCCCGAATGCGGTGTTCCGATCATACGCGTATTCCTGCTCGGCGTCCGTGTGGTGGACGAGCATGCCCAGGCGTACGCCGCCGCTCAACGTCGTCCACTGCAGCATCTCCAGATCGCCGTCGGAGTTGCCGAACGCCGCGATAGGTCTGCGGCCGATATACTCGTTGATGCCGACGGGCTTGCCGGTCTTGTCGTCGATGAAGTTCATCTCTGCCAAGCGGAACAGCTCGGGACGCCCGTCGCGCATCTCGAATCGCGTCTTGATCGAAGATCCAACGACCTGCTCGGGCGGCACGCCGTAGACGCGTTCGGTCCAGAGGCGCATGAACTCCACGCCGCCGCCCGAGACGATGAACGACTTGAACCCGTGCGCGCGCAGGTAGCCGAGCAGCTCGATCATCGGCTGGTAGACCAGCTCGGTGTAAGGTCGCTTGAAGCGCGGGTGCCGGGCCGTCGCCAGCCACTGCGTGACGATCCCGGCGAACTCCGCATTCGTCATGCCGGCATGGGTGACCATCACCAGTTCCATCATGCCGCGCTCGCCCGATGCGGCCAGGGCTTCCATGTCACCGTCGAGCACGGCTTGGAACGGCTGCTTGTTCTTCCACTCAGGGTGTAGGGGCGCCAACGCTTTCACGCGATCGGGCGCGAGGGCGAGTTGGACGTACATCGGGTGTTCCGTCCAAAGGGTGCCGTCGTTGTCGAAGACCGCGACCCGCTCGGCCGGCGCGACATAGTCGGCTCCGCCCTGGTGTGTGACGCGAGCGACGAAGTCCATGATGGCCCGCTTCGATGCCGATTCATTCCAGGAGGCCAGAGGAGTGGCAGGCGACGTCGGCGCCTGCGCGGACGCCGGCAGGATCGTTCCAGCCACGATCGGAAGTCCCGCTAAGCCCGTGAGCGCGGTGCGGCGGGTGAGTTGGGAGGCAACGCATGTCTTCATGTTCCGGGCTCCCGGAGCTGTCCGACGGTCTGTTTAGTTGCTGGAGGGAGGCAGCCGGAGCTTCTCCATCGCCTGCTCGACCGAGAAACTGCCGGGGCGCTGCCGGGGCGGGAACTGCTGGAAGCTTTGCAGATGCTGCGCGACCAGCGCCTGGGCTGGAACGAGCACGAAGGCGTGCTCGATGAACCAGCGCACGTAATCGCCGGATTCGTGCTGAGCTCGCTCGAAAGGATCCGAGCGCAGGTTGAACAGCATCGGCAGGCGCAGCTGCGCCATCGGTTGTGCCCAGACTGCGAGACCTTCCGCCTTCTGCTCCAGGAACACCGCTTTCCACTGGTCATAGCGCAAGCCGGCCAGGTTGCCGTCATCCGTCCAGTAGAAGAACTCGCGGCGCTTGTCGGGACCGGTGCGGGCGAGAAGCTCGCGCTGGTCGTAGCCGTCGAGGTGAGCCGTGAAGGTTTTGCTGGCCGCTTCGTAGCCCGTCAGGAGTTTGTCCTTGATCCCGGGCTCACCGGCTGCGGCGACCAGCGTCGTTGCCCAGTCCTCGGCCGAGAAGAGGTCGTTGATCTCAGTGCGCGGCGGCACCAGACCGGGCCAGCGCACCATCGCGGGCACGCGGTAGCCGCCTTCCCAGTTGGTGTTCTTCTCACCACGGAACGGGGTCGCGCCGCCATCCGGCCACGTGAACGTCTCGGCACCGTTGTCGGTGGTGTAGATCACGATGGTGTTGTCGGTGATGCCGAGGTCGTCGAGCTTCTTGAGAAGCTCGCCGACCTGCCCGTCATGCTCCACCATGCCGTCCGGGTAGATGCCGAGCCCGGTCTTCCCCTGCGCCTCGGGCTTGAGCCGGGTCCAGATGTGCATGCGGCTGGTATTGACCCAGGCGAAGAACGGCTTCTGGTCCCGATTGGCCTGGTCGATGAAGTCGACCGAAGCCCGGACGAATTCCTGGTCGATGGCCTCCATCCGCTTCTTGGTCAGCGGCCCGGTGTCCTCGCAGGTCTGCTTTCCCCAGGGGCCGAAGCGCGGGTCCTCACTCTGAATATCCGTGGCGGTGGCGACACATCTCAGGACGCCGCGTGGGCCGAATCGCGTACGGAAGGCGGGGTTCTTCGGATAGTCCGGGTGCTCCGGCTCATCCTCGGCGTTCAGGTGATAGAGGTTACCGAAGAACACGTCGAAGCCGTGCACCGTCGGCAGGAACTCATTGCGGTCGCCGAGATGATTCTTGCCGAACTGCCCGGTGGCGTAGCCCTGCGGCTTGAGCAATTCGGCGATAGTCGGGTCCTTGCTGGATAACCCCTCCTTGGCGCCCGGCAGCCCCACCTTGAGGAGGCCGGTCCGCAGCGGGCTTTGGCCGGTGATGAAGGCCGAGCGCCCGGCGGTGCATGATTGCTGGCCGTAGTAGTCGGTGAAAACTGCGCCCTCGTTGGCGATCCGGTCGATGTTGGGGGTGCGGTACTGCATCATGCCACGGTTGTAGGCGCTGATGTTCCAGTAGCCGATGTCATCGCCCATGATGACGAGGATGTTGGGCTTTCGTGGCTGCGCGGCCGCGGGCGCGACGGTGACCGTCGCGACGAAGGTGGATGCCAGCAGCCCGAGCCATCCGCGGCGTTGCGTGCTCATGGTAAGCTTCCCTGGTCTGATGAACGCACGGAGCAAGGGGCGGTGTTCGCTGGCACAGGTTCTGCGGCGTGGACGGACGTGACCTGCGAGACACCGGAATGCCCGCAGGTCCCACAGCCCTCCAGTTGCTCAGGTGCGGTCGCCGAGCTGTCGGCGACCGCATGAGGTTCAGCCTAGACCTTTATTCGCCAGCATGGCTGGCGGTGTTTGCCTTTTTGATCTGTTGAAGAACCTGGCTCAGGTTGTAGCTGGCTGGATCCTGCATGGGCGGGTATGTCTCGTAAGATTCGAGCTCCCTCAGCCAGAGGGCCTGACCGATGGGCAGGATGTTCCAGTCGTAGAGGTAGGCTGTGCTGGGCGCTGCTAGCGCGCCACCCATTGCCAAGGCCGATTTGTTGTCGACCACTGTAATCTCGAACGGATCGCGCTTGATGTTGGCAACCTGAGCCCAATGGAAGGTCTGAGGACCAAGCAGGCCACCGGTTGCGTCCGGTTTGTCCATGGCGAAGTAGAGCTTCCAGTTCTTAAACCGCACTGCCGATGGGACAGCCCCCGTATAGTAGAAGAACGTGTTCCGGGCTGACTTCGTTGAGCCTTCGAGGAAGTCGCGCTGGTCGACCCCGTCAAGGGTCGTCTTGACGATACCCGGATAGCTGCCGCCCTCGATCCGCTTCTTCAGCCCGTCGCCCTTCTCGCCGCCCGCGATGTTGACCAGCGTCGGCACCCAGTCGAGCGCCGACATCATCTCCGTCTTGACGGTTCCCGGAGCGATGTGGCCCGGCCAGCGAACGACGAGAGGCGCCCGCATGCCGCCCTCCCAAGTGGTCAGCTTGCCGCCCTTGAAGGGGGTCGTGCCACCGTCGGGGAAGGTGATGACTTCCGCGCCGTTATCCGTCGTGAAGACGACGATGGTGTTGTCGAGCTGACCCATATCCTCCAGCTTCTTGAGTACGACGCCGATGTTGTCGTCGAGCTGCTTCATGCCGACTTCGTTGATGCCCCAGTCCTTTCCGCCCTTCTCACCCAGCATCGCCTCGTACTTCGGCGAGAGCATCGTGGTGATGTGCATCCGGGCGGGATTGTACCAGGCGAAGAACGGCTTGTTGGTCTTCTTTGGATCGTTGCGGTCGAGATAATCGACGACGTGCGCGGAGATCTCCTCGTCGACCGTCCGCGAGCGGTCGAGCGTCAGTGGCCCTTCGTCCTTGCAGGTCTGGTTCCCTGACGTCCCGTCGGATGAGGTGCAGGCGATCATCGGGCGCGGCGGCATCAGGCATAGCGTCGTCTTCTGGTCCACTGCGCCGGGCGTCTCGGCCAGGCCGGGGACCGGCGAGTTCTTGCAGGGCGGCACGATGCCCTGGTCGGTCGGGCTCTTGTTGATGTCGGGGAAGCTCACGCCCTGCATGGCATCAAGGTGGTAGAGGTAACCCCAGAACTCCTGGAACCCGTGCGCCGTGGGCAGCGCTTCCGTGTGGTCACCCAGATGGTTCTTGCCGAACTCCCCGGTGTTGTAGCCGAGGTCGCGCAGGAACTTGGCGAGCGCCGGGGTGCCTGGGCGCAGGTAGGACGGGCTTCCTGGAAGCTGGGGCGGGATCATACCGGTGCGCAGGGGATGCATTCCGGTGAAGAAGGAGTTCCGTCCAGCCGTGCAGCTTTGCTCGGCATAGTAGTCGGTGAACATCGCGCCTTCGCGGCCGATGCGGTCGATGTTCGGCGTCTCCCCGACCATCAGGCCGCGATGGTAGATACTCGGCTGCATCCAGCCGATGTCATCCCCCATGATGAACAGGATGTTGGGCTTCGATGACGGCTGCGGCTGTGGGGCTTGTGACCACGCGGGCGTCATAGCCGTTGCGGCCAGCAGGACACCGCCGGCGAGCGCCTCGTAGGTCCGGCGGACCATTGGGCGAGCGGCCCTGTGCGGTTGCCCCGCACGGCTGCGCAGCTCGCGCGAGCGCCCACCTTCAGCGCTCCCCGAGGATGCCGGTGGATGCATGGACCTCGAAATCTCACGTGGATCGCCGTGGCTCATGGTCGGCTCCTCTCCCTGGTGATGGTCCGGAAGCCCACGTGGCTCATCGACGTGTCGACGGGCTGGGGATGGCGGGCGGCGGGGCGGTAGCGCCGGCAGTAGTTCGGCGCGCACAGGTGCGAGCCGCCCTTCACCACCTTGCGGGGGATCAGGTTCTGCGGGTCACGAGGATCGAGGCTGTCCGCCTCACCCCCGCCGCGCGGGTTCTGAGGGATACAGCAGGCCTTCGGGGCGTCGGCCTGATGCCGCTGCGCGAACCAGTCGGCCGTCCACTCCCAGACGTTGCCGATCATGTCGAGAAGACCGTAACCGTTCGGCGGGAAGGTACCGACTGGCGTCGTTCGCCGGAAGGATCCGTCCTTGGTGTTCAGGTAAGGGAACTCCCCCTGCCAGGTGTTGGCCATCGCGCGGCCGCCGGGCGCAAACTCGTCACCCCAGGCGAACTCGGCACCGTCGAGCCCGCCCCGCGCGGCGAACTCCCACTCGGCCTCGGTCGGCAGGGCTTTGCCGGCCCACGCCCCGTAGGCCTCTGCATCCTTGTAGGCGACGTGGACGACAGGATGGTCGTCGAGGCCCTTGATCGAGCTGCCCGGACCGTAGGGGTGGCGCCAGTTCGCCCCTCGCAGGAACGTCCACCATTGGCTGCAGTGACGCAGGTCGACAGGCCCGCGCGGAGGGACGAAGACGAGCGAGCCGGCAAAGAGCAGGTGCGGCAGCGCGCTGGGGTAATCCTTCGCATCCGGCGCTATCTCGGCGACGGTTCGGTAGCCGGTGGCGTGAACGAACCGCTTGAACTGCCGGTTCGTCACCGGGCTCTCGTCGATCCAGAAGCCGTCCACCGTCACACGATGGACCGGTGCCTCCTCGGGGTAATGCCGGTCGGATCCCATGCGAAAGGTACCGCCTGGGATCCAGCGCATGCCTGGGTGATCCTCAGGCTCCGTCGCCAGGGCGGTCCCAACGGCGAGTACACCCCCCATGCGTGGCTCCTTTGAGTTGCTCGTCTGACCTCGGCCTGGCTGCGTCGCGGGCAGAGCCGATCAGTATTCGCAGCCGTCGTAGGATGAGCCGTAGCCGTAGCCGGCGTACCCGGCCGGCGCGTACCCGTAGCCGTAGCCGCCGCCGTAGGCGCCATAGCTGCCGCCGTAGTCGCTGTAGTAGGGATCCGCGTAGTACGACGACCCGACGGCCGCGGCAGCCAATCCGACGCCCAGGCCGGCCGCAGCCCCATAGCCACCATAGCCGCCGCGGTACCCGTACCCACGATAGCCACCGTATCCGCCGCGGTACCCGAAGCCGCCGCCCCGGTAGCCCGCGAAGCCGCCGCGATAGCCGAAGCCGCGGTACCCGCCGACTCCGCCGACGCGGGCGCCGCCCAGTCCGGCACCTCGGAACCCGCCCCCGTAACCACCTCCACGGAAGCCACCCCCGCCGAAGCCGCCGCCATAGGGCCGGGCATCAACGGACGTTGCCAGGGTCACCCCGACCAGCAGGGTCGCGCAGGCGAGTGCCAGGCGTGTCATGTCGATGGGCTCCCTCAGTGGTCGCGTAGTCATGGCTGACTAGCTGACGACGAACGGGTGGAAGCTGGCCGTTACCAGCGTCGATAGCGCCGGACCGCCACGGCGCGCCGGCCGTAGATGCCCCGCCGGACGCCCACCGCACCGCGTGGGCCGACGCAGCCGGCCCGGTAGATGCCGCGGGCACAGACAACAGCGTTCGCCTCGGTCGGCGCGAAGGTCACGAGGCCCGCTAAGAGGCCGAGCACGACCAGAACGTATCTCATGACGGCCCCCCCAGGTTGTCGGCCTGACCGCGGCAGCGACCCCGAGTCGGGTACGACAGAACTCACAATGCTGTCTCGCTGAGAGGCTGCTTGATCGGATGGGACACCGGCTTGTATTCTGGAGCAAAACAGAGGTTTGCAGTAAAGAATTCCGTTGCGTGCTCCGGTCCCGCGGGCCGTCATCGGTTTCTTGCCCGCCACGCGGTGAAGCCCTGGCCGGACCAGCGCCGGAAGGCTCGCGTGAACGCATAGCTCTCTATCGATGGCCGATTGACTGCCGCCACCGGCTGAGCAGGGTCACCGTCGGTCGGAAGATGGTCAGGTCGGCCACCAGAGCCGCCAGCATCGCCAAGGCGCTCACCCAACCGAAGATCCGCAGCGATGGCAGATCCGACAGCACCGTCACGCCCAGCCCACAGGCGAGCACCACGGAAGTCAGGATCAGCGCAGGTCCAACGAGCACCGTCGCCCGCTCGACACCCAGCGCGGGATCCTCATCCGCACCGCTGACCAGCCGAAGGCGGTTTAAGAAGTGAATGGTCGCGCTGAGGCCGAGACCATACGCCACCGTGAGGGCCACGATGCTCGCGAACTGCAGACCGTCGCCGCGCAGCCAGAGGACCGTGCCAGACACGAGGACCGGAAATATCCCAGGGAGAACGCTGGCGAGCCCAACCACGACCGAGCGGAAGGCTAAGCCGATGAAGACCGCCATGAAGGCGATCTCGACCGTAAGGCTCCGGTTGAGCCGCCCGATCATACTGGCCGAGTTGCGGGCGGCCAGGGCCGATAGGCCCGTTACCGCGATCCGGTAGTCGGGGTGACGGCTCCGGACCTGGGCCAGTCCCTTCTCCAGCGCCTCCGTCACCGGGACGAGATGGTCGATGTCCACGTCCGGCACGCGGCCCGTGACGACGGTCGCATCCTGTTCGGCCGGGATGAAGCGTCGGGTGAGATGGGACGGCAACAGCTCGGCATAACGTTTCAGCACGGCCGTGTCGGATCCGTGCCCGGCTTCCGCAAGCCAGCGCCGCAGCGTCTCTAACGACCAGACGTTGCCGATGCCAGGCTGCGCCTCCAGCGCGGTGTGCACCTCGGCGATGATGGCCAGCGTCTCTGGGGCGTAGAGCGAGGCGCCGCTCGGAAACTCGATCAACACGTCGACCGGATTCGCGCCCGTGAGCTTCGCGTCCAGCTGTCCGTTTGCCGCCACGGCCTGGTGCTTGTCAGGAACCTGATCCGCGAGGCGGTAGTGGGGCTCCAACTGGGCGTAAGCCACCGCCATGAGCGCGACGACGGCGAGGCTCAAGAGGCTGTAGAGCCCGGGCCGGCGCGTCATCCGGGCAGCGATCCAGGCGCAGGCCGCACGCAGGGCATCCACGCCCGGGTCGGTCCTATGGTTAGCGTCCACCCCGGCCGGCTCGGGCCGCACAAGCAGTAGGCCGAGGAGCGGCACCAGTGTCAGCACCGTGAAGAGGGCGATCACGGTCGAGAGCAGGCCGGCTTGGCCGAAGGTGCGGATCAGATCAGATTCCGAGGTCATGAGGGCTGCAAACGACAAGCCCGCCGCGGCATGCGTGAGCACGCAGGCGGGCCCAACGACCAGGACGGCGTTGCGGAAGGCGTCGCGCTTGGCCTCGCCTGCGATCAGTCGGTCGCGCGCCGCGAAGGTCAGCTGCATCGAGTCGGAGAAGCTGATCACCATGATCAGCGGTGTCATCATGTTGAGGAACATGTTGAGGCGAAAGCCGAGCCAGCCAAGCGCACCCAGCGCCAGCAGAATGGCGATCAGCGGCGGCCCGGCGGCGACCACCATGTAGGAGAGGCGCCGGAAGAACAGGACCGCGATCAGGCTGCCTGCGGCGAAGCCGAGCCCGTTGTAGAGTAGCCGGTCACGCTCGACCGCCTCGCGGATCTCCAGCTGCATGACCGGCACACCCGACAGGCGCACGCTCAGTCCCGTCTCGCCCAGGTCCCGGGACGCCACCGTCCGGATCTCGCTCACGACGTCGGATAGGCCCGCCGTCCCGGCAACGGCCGGGTCGAGGGCCACGACCACGAGCGCGAGGCGCCCGTCCTCGGACAGCAGCTTGCCGCGCAGGATCGCGTTCGCCCGCACGCGAGCGATCAGTTCATCGTAGGCCGCACCATCCGGCAAAGTCTCCGGAAACAGCGCTGGAGGGATATGGCGGTCCTCCGGCGGCTGCCGGGCGGAGAACAGTGAGATGACGCCGCGCGTCTCCTCGATGAGCTGCACGTCGGTGACGAGGTCCCGCACGCCCTCCAGGGAGGCGCGCTCAAGCAGGCCACCGCCCTCGACAACGAGAAGCACGTCGAACTCGCTCGACGGGAAGCGTCGGACCAGGCTCTCGTACTGCCGGAACTCCGGAGTATCGGCCCTGAACAACTGGCCAAGCGAGTCGTCGATGCTCAGGCGTGCGGTGCCGAAGATCGCGCCGACGCAGAGGACCAGCAGGAGGAAGATCGCCGCTGCTGGAAAGCGCAGGGCGACGAGCCCCAGGCGCTCGATCCCGAGCGCGAGGCGGTCGGCCACCGGGGGAGCGCTCGGCATCGGCCGGTCCACGACCCCGCCGTTCCGGACATTCATCTCTCCCGCTCGGCTGCTGAGTACTGGGTTTCAAGCCGCGCCGGAGCCCTGAGCCTGTTCGAGCCGCCAGGTGCGCATCGCTCTCTCACTCCCGGTTGAGGGTGAGCGAGGCGCCGGCGAGGTCCGTGCCCTCAGAATGGATGGTCACGGTCTGACGGGGGCCATGGGTCGCGAGCGACAAATCGGCTGTGAAGCCGGGAGCACTGACGTGCGCCGAGAGTTGCCGGGGATCGGCTCGACCCGACAGCGTGCCGGAAACACCTCGAGTCGTCTCGGACCAGGTGCCGGTGATCGCGCCTGCACCATAGTTGATGTGGCTGGTCAGTTCGAACCGGTAGCTGTCGCTCGCGCAGCGCAAGGTGTTCTGGACGGCAGTGCCGTCGCCGCCGACCAGATAGGTCGACCGGCAGCGGATGCGCTCGCGACTGCCGCCTGACAGCAGAACCGCGCCGCTGCCGGACCAGCTTCCCGCAAGGCTGGCGAATGGCGTTTGCGCCATCCATCGCTGGGCCTCGGCGGTGACCACCATGAACTGCAGGAGGGCGACGACGGCGACGGTGCCCGAATGGCGAAGCTGGCTCCCGCCCCGCAACCTGCTGAAGCGCGTCGGTTCCCGAACCTGCCGTGCGGGTACGCCGGTGAGCGCGGTCACAACGGCCATGATCGGCTCCCGAGGGCGTTCCGAATGAGCGTCATCGTGCCTTGACGCGGCAAAGATCAGTGTTGGCGCGGCATGGTGTGTCGGCCCTTGTGAATTCCAGAACGAGGGCATCCCTCTATCCTGGCGGCCCACCTTCAGCAGCCGTCACAGACACCGTCGTCCTTCAGCAGCTTCTCGTCGATGCGGTGGGCGCGCCGGTCCATCTGCCGGATCTGGGCGCCTTGACTGCCCTGGAGAACACCCTCGCTGTCGTTGAGCGGCGGCGTCGTGATCGCCTGCTGTTCCATGG
>NZ_JBFUGA010000091.1:0-23935 GCF_056403155.1 Methylobacterium sp. P3_A11 | reverse complement strand
CGTCGCCTCATCTACGTGGGTAGCACCTGCGGCTATGGCGCTCACTACAGCAATTACTGGGGTGGCTGCGTTCCGAATGACTGAGCGCCCACGTCTGGAGCGCCAGAACAGGCGCTCCTATGCCCACTCCAGCAGGTTGATGAGCGCCGTACCGGCAGCGGCGATGACGTTGCCTCGCCCGCTCCAGCGCAGCAGCGAAACCGGGATCACGGTCGCCTCGGTCGACGGGATCGACAGCTCGACCGCCATTTCGGGTAGCACGGGCTCATCCGCTGCCTCTTCGCAATCCCGATCCCCGCCGCGCATGTAGACCACCTGCGACCCGGTGGCGTTCTCGGGGGCAGCTAGGGACGGCTCAACGTCGGCGCCGTCCTCCAGGTCAGGGCAACCGTCCATCCCGTTCAGCACGGCGATGTAGTGGTCTGCGAGGTCGAGGGCGGCCTGTACGCCGGCCTCGATCTGGGTCCGTAGCTCGGAGCCGGATAGCGGCTCCGGGATCTCCGCAGCGGCCGGTTTCGGGCGCGGCTTGAACGTGAGCACGTTGCTCATGGTGGTGGTCTCGGGGTGTGATGGGGAAAGCCCGGCGGACCCGGCCGGGGCGGTACGCACGGCTACGAAGTGGCGGGAGGGGTTAAGCCCCTCCGTTCTCCGTCTCGGGCTCGATCGCCACGGATGCCCCGGCGATGAGGTAGCGGGTGCCGGCGAGGTGCAGCAGCTTGGCCCAGCCGTCGAAGGTCGATGATGTGGCGTTGAGCGCCTTCATCATGACCTCGTCCGTCCCGTCGCCGCGCTTGGCAGCGTCACGAATGAAGGCCATCAACTCGGGCTTGGTCATCCGCAGCGTTTTGTCCGCGATGTGCATCGGGATCGCGTGCGTGCTGAACTCATCGGCCCACTGCTGGGGTGAGCGAAGCGGTGTGTCGAAGGTGTAGGCTTGGAACGACAAGGTCGCGGCGCTCTCGACCGTCAGGGCGCCGTCGTCCTCGGCCTCTTCCGTGGCCGCCGCCAGTCCGTCCGCGATGAACCCGAACACGTCCTCCATCGCCGGGGCGCCGTCTTGGCCGTCGTTGCTGGGCGCCCATGCCTGGCAGTGCCGCAAGAGGGCGAGCACGCCGGGCAGCGTCGTGGGCGGTACCTCGAACAGGGCGGCCCAAGTCTGGGCCTTGGCCGCGGACGCGGCTTCGTAGGCGGCATGGGCGGGTGCCATGGCTTCGTCAGAAGTATCGCCGCCCTGCTCACGCACCCATGCGGTGTCTTGCGGGTTCACGGTCTCCGCGAAGGCCGCCCGCGCGACGGTGTGTGCCTGGATCGCCGCGAAGATGGGATCCGGCTGGGAGGCCAGAGTGGTGCCGCCGGACAAGGCGCCAAGAGTGCCGACTTCGCGCAGAACCACGCGCGTCAGTTGCTCGTCGACGGTCAGCGTAGCCTCGTCGTCCGGATCATGCCCGATGGTGTGCTCGATCAGGTCGTGCAGCAGCAGGCGGGCCTTGGCCTGCAGGTCCGCCACGTCGTGTGAGGGCTCGGTGATCGCTCGTTGGAGCACGGTATCGTAGGCATCCAGCGCTTCGTCGAGTTGGTCATCACCCCAGTCCTCGGCCCGGCTGGTCGGCTGGATCGCGTTCCAATCGCGCACGGCCTGATCGCAGGCTTGGGCGAGGGGCACAGCCCGCGGTTCGGCGGCCGGGGCGGGAAGCGCGAGCATAGGCGGTTCGCTGCCATCGTCCCGCGGCCGCTCCCGCGGCGCCAGGACCCCGACGACGCGACCGACGATCCGCTCGCGAAGGTGCCCCTCGGTGTACGGGCCATCGCTGGTGAACAGCATCGTGTTGAGCGTCCCGCGGCCTATCCGGCGCTCAAACGCGGCATCATCGACCGGCCGGTTCACGGGATCGACCCACCAATACGCCTCGCCCGTGCTGCCCGACTGCCGGAAGTTGGTCTCCAGCACTGCGCGAGCACCGCTCAACCATTCGAGGACGAAGGCAGCCACCTGCTCGGGATCGCGCTGGTTCGGGTCGTAGACCACGGTCTCGCCCGGCCGGATGAGCGGGTACATGCTGGCGTCGCTCACGACGTGTTCGCCCATGCCTTCGGGGCACTGCGCCATCTCCGGCAGCCGCTTCGGGAATGGGCGCCAGGCCGTCGAGCTGTCGACGGGGGTCTGCACGCCGATAATCCGGTGGACCTTCTCAATCTGGTCCGCGCGGATGCGGCAGAGCGCGCCGGTTTCAGGTGCGAACGCCTCGACCATGGGCATGACTTCGGAACCGGGCGCGTAGGGGCGCACGGACTTGGGATCGAAGGTACGCGGCAGATCGAAGATGGCAGGGATTGGCTGGCCCTTAAGGTAGAAAACAGCGATCCCCGCCTTGGCCGGGACCGTGGGTTCGACCACGACGATGGCGCCCGGCGTGGCGTGCAGACCGAGGCTTCCATCTGCGATCCGCAGGCCGTAGGCGTCGGGATGGTATCCGCGCGACGGGGCGGCGGCCGGCAGCGTCTCGGCAGCGGGCGCGGCCTCCGGCTCGGCCGAGACCTGTGCAGGCTCGGCGACGGGCTTGGCCTTCTTCGGCTTGAGCAGCTTGCCCTTGCCGTTCCTAACCGACTCCAGCCGCTCTTCGAGGAGGGCGTTGGGGCGGGCCGGCTTCTGATCGCGAGCCTTGTTGGACATCGGGTTGCGTCCTCGGTCGAGGGGCGCGGGCGTCCGGCCCGCTCGGGTGCAGCGGGGGGTCAGAGGAGCGAGGCGAGGCCGGTGAGGACCATGCCGCCGCCGATGATTGCGACCGCGGCCAGCAGCTCGCCGGCCACGTCGAGGAAGCGCAGGGACCGGCTGTGTGCGGTGTCGGGGCGGACGGGGGCGACGGCCTGCCAGGGCTCGATAGTGCCCGGCTGCTGCTCGTCCGGCAGGTTGCGGTAGCGGCGGTCGACGGGGACGCGGACCGGCTTAGTGCTGTCTGTGATGCGGACCGGGGCAGCCTGGCTGAAATCCGGGATACGGACGTGTCTCATCGTTCGGGCTCCAGAGGGCTCGTGTGGGTCAGCTCGGCGGTGAAGGGGCGCCCCGTGGCGGGGCGGGTCAGGCCTGCAACGCGGGATGCAGGGATCGCGGGAAAGCGGGATGCAGGGATCGCGGGAAAGCGGGATGCAGGATTTCAGTGCACAGCGGCGCGATGGGCGGCCTTGGCAACTTGCCAAGTGGCCTTGAGGGCGGAGGACATGGCCTCGGCGCGGGAGACGCCGCAGCGCTCCTGAATGCCGGAAGCGGCTTTGCAGGCGGCGGCCATGATGGCGGCGCGGTCGTAGCGGCCAGCGACGACGAGGGGACGGGTGCGGGCGCCAAGCTGGATGAGGGCGCGGGCGCCGAGCATGCCAGCGGGGATGGCGGGGCGGCTGTCGTGCAGCGAGCGGGAGATCCGGTTCCAGGAGATGGTGCGGTGGGACATCAGTTGCCGTCCACGTTGCGGCGGTTGCTGCCGCCTGTGGACTTGGTATAATACCCATGCCTTGGTGTAGTCAACAGGGCACTGGGTATAAACACAACCGAGGATGTGATGCTATCGACCGGCAATCAGCTCCGCGCGGCTCGGAGCCTCGTTGCGATGGATCAGGTCACGCTCGCGGAGCGCTCTGGTGTCAGTGCCAACACAATCCGAGCGATGGAGGGTAAGGGTGCGAACGGGCTCACGAGCGGGCTCGACACCGTGCGAGCTGTCCAATCCGCGCTGGAGGCAGCTGGTATCGAGTTCCTGAACCACGGACGCCCTGGCGTGCGGCTGCGGGCTGACCCTGCCGACCCGTCGTGAGGCATCCCATAAAAGGACCCGATTTTTTTATTCGGAAATAGGGGCGCCCTCAGGGTAGCGCGCCCATTCCCGCGACCCCTAAAAGCCCCCTTTTCGGGCGCTTGGGACCGATCAGAGCACGATGGCTGGCAAGGCGGCGAAGGCGGCGACGGATGGCCGAACGGCAGAGCATGGCGGCTTCTTCGCGGTCCACCGGGACATGTGGCACCTCGTCAGCCAGCAGGCCACGATGAACGAGGCGGTCTCCTACCTCGTCCTGGCCCGCGGCTCTCACTTCGGCACCCGCCGCACCTCGTGGTCGGTCGACTCGGTCGAGCGGTACACGGCCATCGCCCGAAGCCGCGCGAAGGAGGCCCTCGCCGGCTTGGTGAAAGCCAAGCTGATCCTTCAGACCCGCATGGGGACCAAGCCGCAGTACTTCCTGCCGACGGAGCCGGAGTTCGAGAGGCTGTATGCCCCGGGCAACGAGCTGTCCGATGCCGCGCAGGCCGTCCTCGCGAAGGTGCGAGCGTCGAAGGGGCCGATCACGCTCGCGGACGACGAGACGTTCATCGCAGAGGGGCTGGAAGCCCGCGGCCTGGTGATCAGCACGGAGGACGGCAACTTCTTCGTGGACCCTGACATCGACCATATCCCGCGCTCGGCGTGGATCTGGCTGCCGAACAGCATCGTGGACGGAGTCGACGGCAGGCCGGGGCCGGCGGATCAGATCCGGCAGACGCAGGACAAGCTGGCACTCCGGTTGTTCGTCGACCTGTACTACTGGCAGAGCCTTGCCTCGAACGGCGGCCTGCACTGGAGGCAGATCCGGCAGGAGTACGAGAAGGCCAAGATCGGCCAGCGCGGCATCCACGATGTCTGGGGCTTCCGGCAGACCGAGCGGGTGTTCTGGGGGGCCGCGCAGTTCGTCCAGCCGCACCTGACCGGCGAGTACGAGGACGTTGAGGGGCCGGATGGCGCTCAGGAGGCCGATACAGGCATGCGGGCGCTGTCGCTCGCAATCGCCAAGCTGCATGACCTCGGCGTCATTCAGTTCGTCCCGCACCTGATCGACGCTGACACCGAGGAGGGCGAGGTGATCCACCCGTGCCCGATTTTGGTCGGCGTGCCGGAGGAGCGGGCGATCACCGCGGCGGCGCAGGCTGCAGCTCTCCGGCTGATGACGGATGGGCAGGAGCGCTACGCCTACAGCAAGGGATATGAGCCAATTCTTCCCCTGCCCCGGCACTTGGAGAACGCCGTCTTGGTTGGGTTGCTGAGGACGACGCACCGGGCGCACACCGCCGCCACGGCGAAGTGGATATCGAGCGCCGAGGACTGGGCTCGGTGGGTCGCTGACTACAACCGGATCGGGGCTGACGCCTGACCGGCCAAGAACGTGCAACATCAAAGGGGCATCAACGGAGGATCAAAGGGGCCTCCAAGGAAGATCAACGGGGTATCCAAGGTGTATCCAAGGGGGATGGCTATATCCCGGTAGGAGCACTCGGCCTCCTCCCTCCGGTCGGAGGCGACCGATTACCCCTATCCCCTCGACATCTTCACCGAGTCGAGATCGGCCGGAAGAGCCACGGGCCGGGTGAGATGCCGCCCGTTACCCCGTCTGCCCAGCAGCCTCCGGGGTCCCGCATCTGCTCGGCGTTGCGGACCATCCGGACGACGTGCCGCCTGCCGGACCGCATCTCGATCACCACCTCGGCCACGCTGGTGATCGTGCTCACGCCGAGATCGTAGGACCACAGCCAGTATGGGTTCTGCCGGCGCTTATCCCGACCGGCCAAGTCGACCGCCTCGCGCAGAACGAGGCGGAGCCGGCACTTCCCGTCGAGCTGATCCTGGAGCATCTGCCGGATCGTCTCGCCCGCGGTGATGTAGGCCCTGCCATCGAAGGAGTCCGGGTAGATCCGCGGGTGGTAATCGTCCGTCGTCACCTCACGCCACGGTGCCAGCGTCAGGGCTGGGTCGGTCATTCAGCAGCTCCGCGTCGCCCGTGAGGCAACTAGAACCTTTCCGGAACATTGGGAGTGCCGGTCGCCCCGAGCGGTGATTGGACGGACTGGCATTGCCGGGCGTTCTGGCCGGCTGGCGCAGGGCAATTCCGCTTCTGGCCGCATGGTGCAACGGCTACGGTAGGCGTAGCCGGTGGGATGGCCTCCGATTTTGCTCCCACCATGCTTCCCGACGCAGCCGCCCTGTGGCGAAGCGCTATTGAGGGCATGTCTCCGCACGCCTCGCCTTGCCGATATCTCACCCCAGCCCGCTGGGCGCCGATGCGAGAAGCGGCGATCGACTTCTGCGACCGCTTGGGCGCCGAGGCTCACGCGCTCGGCTGGACGGCGCCCGAGCTGTTCGCGGTCCACCCTCAGCACGGGACGCTCCGGGGCGACTACTGCGGGGTGATGATGATCACCGGCAACCGGGCGCAGGCCATTGAGCCGACCCGCGTGGTGTTCGAGCGCGGTTCGGCCTACCGAACCAAGCAGGGTCAGGTCTGGGGCATCCCGGTCTGGGAGTTCGCCAAGAAGGGGCACTAATGCGTGACGAGGGGAGCGCTCCGCCGGGCCAACCGTTGCCCTGGATGCGCACAGCCCTCGTCGTCCTGATCATGCTCGTCCGCTTCGGCCCCGACCTCGTGTACGCGGCGGGCGACACGCTCCCTCATCCGGATCCGTCGCGCCAAACGACGGCGCCCAAGTGGATCGTCAGCCCGCCTGCGGTCGTGGTGATCCGGCCTCCTCATTGAGGGTGCTCACCGCTTCCGGCCGCCGTTCTCTTGAACTGCTCGCCTCTCGGCGCGTAGGTCCTTCAGCAAGGCTTTGAAGTCGACAACCTCGGGCACAGGGGGCGCCACGGAGCGCGTGTGACTACGTGTCGGCTTAGGCGGGCATTCCACGCGCCTCTGCCGCTCCCGGAACCGAGCGATGTCCTCGGGGTCGAACCGCTTGCGAACGCGCTGCAGACCCAGACCGACCGCAATGTAGGCGATGTCGCCCCGGGCAACGTGCCCATCGAAGGTCCGTCGGCCGATCCGCAGCAGCTTGGCCGCCTCGTCAGCTGTAAGAAGATCGGGTTCGGGCATAGGATCCTCTCAGAACGCACGCCATGGAGCGCGGACTCGCAGAGGATGCCTGCCGATGCAGCCGATGCCAGAGCCGACCGTCGCTGAGATCAAGCATGAGGTCGTGCATATGACCTACATCGTGGAGCGCTACGGGGAGCGCTATCGGCCGATCCTCGATAGCCTGATCGCCGCTTTGGAAACGCACCAGCGGTCCCTGCCGCCGGCGGAAGGGGGCATGCCGAGGCGCCCGCGACAGCCGAAGGAGCCTGTAGCGCTGGAGCCGCGCTGCCTGACGATCGCGGATGCGGCGGCCTACTGCGGGCTGACGTCGGGCGGCTTCCGACACTGGGTCAGCATCGGTCGGCTACCGCCCTCGCTGCCAGGCACCCGCCGATGGGACCGCAAGGCAATCGACTTTGCGCTGGACCGCCTGGGCGGGTTGCCGACCCAGGCTCCCGGTGAGGCTGAAGAGAACGACCTTGACCGCTGGCTGCGCGAGCATGGAGCGGATTAATGCCGAGGCGCGGAGCCCTGATCCGAACCTTCGCGATCCGCGGCGGCGGCGCGTGCCGAAATAGACCTTGTCCTGCGGTTTACCGTGCGTCGGCGTCCTCGCGCGGCTGGACGCGGACGTAGGCCGTGAGGACTGCATCCACCAGCGGCATAGATGGGGCGTCGGTGCAGACCTTCTTCACCTCGGCGAGAATGCCCGGGGTGTCGGTCTTGGACCCGGTCATGGTCATGCCCTTCGAATTGAAGGCGTTGAGGCCGGTCCACATGCCCTGGATGTAGTTGCCGCCGATGGCCTCTTCCGTGGGCGAGGAGAGCCAGATGGCGCAACTCCGGTTGCCGCGGCCGAGCGAGTAATACTGGGCCTGTGCGTCGGCCGTGGTGGCGAACAGCAGAGCGGCGATGACGGCGATCTTGCGCATGGCGTTCACTCCTTGATCCAGGCCGGGCGCGGCACGGTCTTGAAGGTGGCAGGGGTGGGCTCGAACCGCTCGCGCAGCGCCCAGTCGACTCCGACCGCCAGCAGGCGCGCGTCGATCTCCTGGACCGTGGTCCGCATGCCGGCTTCCTTGGCGCGAGCGAGCAGGATCTCCCGCGCCTTGAGCCAGAGTTGCCGCTCCTCCTCGGTGTTGCCCGGGACGACTGCCGCCCGGCGCTGCTGGTAGGTGGCGAGATCTCCTAGGGCACGCTCGGCCCGGTTGCGCAGGGCCTGCAGTGCGAGCCCGTGATCGTCGGCGACCTCCGCGAGCACCTGGTCCGGGCTCTCACCGATTTCCAGGGCGGCGCGGATCTCCTCGATCGCCGGGATGAACTTGTCCGTGGCCATGGCACCCTGCCCTACTGCCCGACGGTCATGCGCAGGGTGTTCGCGTCGCCCACGCCCAGCGTGGCGCAGGACATCACCGCTGTGTGCACGCTGGGATTGGTCGTGCGGACCTTCGCGGCAAGGTCATCGCCCTTGTTGGCCCGCTTCGCCAACTCCAGGCAGTCGGCCCGGGTCATCGCGAATGGGTAGATCTGGGCTGGCGCCATCGGCTGCATGTTGGCGTTAAGCAGCAGGATCACGGCGATGGTCGTCTTCACGGGTTGGGTCGCTCTTTCGTAGGCCTTAGGCCCCACTTGTAGTTGAGCGACGACCGTTTGTGTGCGGCGGCCGATCAGAACGCACACCCGAAAATGGGCTGTCGGAAATCCGCTTCACCCGCAGGCCATTCGAGCTGACGGCCTTCGACAACTGATAGCGTGCCGTTACGGCGCGTCCGGCCTTGCTCATCCCGACCGCGTCGCAACTGATATCCTCAATGCGGGAAGCCTGCATCCCTGCAAGCCGGCGTAGCGGGTCCGCGGATTGCCGGGCGGCCCCGTTACCGCTTGATCGGCTGGCGACGCTCGACGACGGGCGGCTTGCGGTGCTTCGTCAGCACGTCGTTGAACGCCTCGACCATCAGCGTCTCCAGCGGAATGTCGCGGTCCTGAGCCAAGCGCGACATCTCCAGCCAGCCGGCGCGGTTGACCCGGACCTGCATCGTCTTGAGGTCCGCCGGACCAGCCTGAGGCGGCTCGGCCTGCGAGGTCTCGGTGGCGGCAGGGGCATCAGCCTGTGCGACGGGGGCGGCCTCAGGCGGCCGGCTCTTCGGCTCGACGATGCTGGAGAGGGCGGGGCGCTTCGGGGCTGCCATCAGGGACTCCTCGTTCACGGGATGCAGGTTTGCAGGCTTGAAGGGATTGCGCAGTGCCGCTCTACCGCGTCAGCGGCTTGCCGGCTTGCGTGGGAAGGTGCGGGCCAATTCCGCCACCGCCGACCACATGATGGCGATCTCGCCGGCCGCCCGGCCGTCGGGGTCGTACTCGTTGACGGACTGGCCGGAGATCAGCGCGTGCGAGAGGCTGGCCCGCTGCGACACCTGACCCGGCAGCACAGGTGCGCCCATGTCCGACAGCACCGCCCGCGCCTCGGCGACGATGCTGGTCTCGTTCTCGCGCGTCGGCGGCGGCGCGGCATTGATCACGCAGGCGATCGGCGCCTTCAGGCTGCGGGCCATCGCCAGTGTCGCGGCCACCGCATCGAGGTCGAACGGGCCGGGCCGTACCGGGATCACCGTCACGGTCGCGCGGGACATCAAGGAGGCGGTCAGCGCGGCGTTGTGGGGCGGGCTGTCGATCACCGCCCACTCGATGCCGTCGGTCTGGGCCGCGTCGAGGATGCCGGCGATGCTGTTGCCGTCGGCCTTGGCGAGCAGAGGCGTCTCTGCCTCGCGGCGCTTGTACCAGAACGACAGGGAGCCCTGCGGGTCCGCGTCGACCAGAAGCGTCCGGCCTTCCCGCTCGGCCAGCGCGCCGAAGTGGGCGCACAGGGTGCTCTTGCCGCTGCCGCCCTTCTGGGTCGCCACCAGGATCACATGCATCGCGGCTTCCCTGATCCCCGGCAACCCGAAACACCGGCATTCTTTCATCCCGCGGTTAAGGCTTTGCGGCGAAGCGGGGAAGAGGCAAAGCGGGACAGTGGCATGCCGCTTTGCAGGGTTGCAGGTAACCCGGCTTGCCGCGCAACAGCCGTTTCAGGCTCGCGGGTTGATATCGAAGGTGCAACCTGTCCAGAGCGCCCTGGCCTCTCGACGGGCTATCCGCCGAGAATTGAGCCACATGAATGAGGTGTCGTGCAGGGCGCGATGCAGGCGGTCCGCGATCTTCACCGTTTCTCGCAGCAGCCGCCTCTCGTCGCCGTGGCGTAGCCCCTTGGCTGCCTCAATAAGCTTGGGGGCATCCAGGTTGTGAGCGATGTGCGCATCCCGAAAGCCGCGCATGGCACTCAGGTAGGAGCCGCTGCGGACCTGGGCGGATCGGTCGATAGCCTCCTGCAGCTGCCGTCGTGTGATTTGCGCTTCCTCGTCCGCCCTCCGGGCACGGTAATCCAGCCACCAAGCCTGTTTGGCCTTTTCGATCTCGGGGTCCTGCTCCGGGTTCGGATCGGGTGGGAACACCTCGTTGGCAAAGCGGGCGTGCTTCTCGGCAACGACACATTCCACAATTTTGGGCTTGTTCAACAGCTCCAAGATGGTCGGGATGCTCTCCCGATCTTCCCTGGGGCTATCCCAGAGGGCACACAGCCTGATCAGCTCGAACAGCAGTTGGCTCGTCTGCATCCGCCGAAAGGCGACGGCGGCGCGGGATGGCGGGATCTGGCTCGCGATCCGCGGCGAGTACACCACGATGACGTTCGCCTCGTGCATGGCGAAGATCTCGATGATGTGGTCGATCAGTTTGTCGGTCCGCGTCCGCGCAATCTTGATGCGGTCGAGGTCGGAGAGATGGTCGGGCCAGCGCGCCATGACGCCGATTACCGGCCGGCGCCTCGCCGAGCAACGAGCCCCAGTTATGATGTGCAGGGTTGCAGGCATCCCGGTTCACCGGCTTGCCGGAGCCCCGCAAATCCTGCATCCTCCCGAACGCAAGACAAGTGGCTTTATCTTGCGTTCGGCACGAGGTGCGCCATGGACGTCGTTTTGAGGCCCGTCGCAGAGGCGCCGTCGGAATGGGAGCTGCGGGACCGACTGGGCCGCGATCTCGGGAAGGTCACCCAATCGGCGAACCCTGAGGCGTACAAGATTGTCGCCAAGCTCGGTTGCAGCCTTGATGGTGTTCCGACCTCTCACGCCACGCTGGATGGCGTGATGTCGGCCATCGCCACGCGCATGGGCGGCGCTTGCTCCCTCGACAGCCAGGATTGGGATTGAGCGCGGTGTCCACGCTCCCCGCGATCATCGAGCCGGACACATCGCAGCCGCCGGCGCAAGCCGACGACGACGCGCAGATGGTGCGGCTGTGGTTGGCCCGATCCTCAAGTCCAAATACGCGCCGGAACTACGAGCGCGAAGTCCGCCAGTTCATGGCGCACGTCGGCAAGCCGCTCGGCGCGGTGCGGATGGGTGACCTGCAGGACTACATCGCGGCCCGGTCGGGATCCTCGGCGACGAAGGCGCTCACTGCAGCGGCGCTCAAGAGTCTGTTCGCCTTCGCCCAGGAGGTCGGGTTCCTGCGGTTCAACATCGGCGCGGCCGTGAAGGTGCCGCCGACCAAGAACACGCTGGCCGAGCGCATCATGGCCGAAGCCGACGCGCTGCTGATGATCCGACAGGAGCCGGTCTTGCGAAACCGGGTGCTGCTGACGGTGCTGTACGGCGGCGGGCTGCGCATCTCGGAGGTCTGCGGTTTGTGCTGGCGCGATCTGATGGCCCGGGACGAGGCCGGCCAGGCGACGGTGTTCGGCAAGGGTGGGAAGACGCGGGCAGTGCTACTCTCGGCCTCGACCTGGAAGGTGCTGACAGCGCTGCGGCAAGATCAAGTCGCCAAGCTGGCGACTTGGTCGGCCGATGAGCCCGTGTTCCGGTCGCGGAAGGGTGGGGCGCTCGACCCGAGCGCGGTCCATCGGGTGGTGAAGGCTGCTGCGGCACGCGCTGGGCTGCCGCCTGGAGTCTCGGCGCACTGGCTGCGGCACGCCCACGCCTCGCACAGCCTCGACCGTGGGGCGCCGATCCATCTGGTGCAGGCTACGCTCGGGCACGCCTCGGTAGCGACGACAGGCCGGTATCTCCATGCGCGCCCGTCCGAGAGCAGCGCGAAGTTCCTCGGGGTGTAGGGCGGCGCTGTCAGTGTCGGTCGGCCTGGATCGGAGGCGCAGCATGACGAGAGACCACATCAAACCCTTCGTCCCGTATGGCGTCTGGCCGCAGAGCTGAACGGACGCTTCTGTGTTGACGTTTCGCTGGCACCCTCTTTTGGAACTGAAAGTGGCGGGACGCCATTGAGGTCGGCCAGACTGCGCCTCAACCGGGTACTGCACCATAAACATGTTTGTATTTGTGCTAGTTTTCGGTGCTTTGGCCGCGCTTGGTGCCGCGATTGGCCTCGGCTATGTTGGACACCCGATCAACGGGCAATCCATCGATAATTACGGATGGGCTCTGTTCATCAACGGCTTGGCTATTGCCACCCTCTTCGTCGTCCGGGGTGCCTTTGCACCATCGGGACGCAAGATCCGGCGCAAAACTCGGTCTGTACCCTCTGCCCAGCCGGATTGCGCGATAACCCAAGAGCGGATTACCGCCGCTCCTGAGGTCGCTGCCCACCCCGGAAAGCGGCGGAGCGCGAGCCTCACGCCTGAACCGTCCCAAGCAACTGTTGTTCTGCCGGATGATCCTGAGGCGATCTTAGACGCGCTGATTGAGCGCGTTGGCACGGCCGGCGTGGATCTGATGCTACGCAACCGTACCAAGTTCACCGAAGCTGCCGCCTGACCTGAAGATATAGTTGGTCAGGCTCTGCCGCGCTGGGCTTTCAGTCGCTGCAGAGCGCGCTCATTCTCGCGATCAAACTGGGCCGGCGTCATTTCTCCAGCGTCCACGCGACGCGCGAGCTGCTTGCGGTACTCCAGCGCTTCCTCTTCCTGCGCACTCAACGGCACGCTGGCTCTCGCGGCTGCCTGGGTACGGTCAGCCCATTCTGTATAGCTGATGCGATGTGCGTCGCGCTCGGCCCTGAGGCGAGCGACATCCTCTTGGAGAGCCGTGGCGCCTCGTAGCCCTGATGTAGCCTGCTGCGGCCCTGCGGTGCCTGTCTGGCAGGCGCCCAGCCCAGCTGCGATGAGCAGGACCGCGGTGATGTGTCGGTTCATGACCAGCCTCTCGTTCAGGATGGGCTACGCTGGTCCGTGCCGAGGAGGCGAGCGCGGATGGGCCACACTTGGTCTTGTTCAGGCCCTCGCCACGATCGAAGTCACTGATCCTGCCGTCGTCGCAGCTGCAGCGCCAGGATCAGCGCACCTGGCCAGAATGCGAGGCTGAGCAGGGCGACCGGGACGACGGGCCGGCCCTTCCACGAGACGATGATGACCGGCAAGAGCAGGCATGGGATTGCCGCCGCGAGGAAGGCCCAGAACTCAAGGTCGGACAGTTCCATATGCCCCTGTACCCTGGCCGACACTTAACCACTTGTTAACCACACCGCGGTCCCCTGGTGCTCACATTCGCAGAGGGGTGAGCCTATGTCTGACCTCGATCTTCGCGCCGAATTCGCCAAGCTCTGTGCTGACATGCCTGCGGGCGAGGCCGATGGAGCTACATACGAGGAAACACTCGGCCTCGCTGTCCGCCGCGTGATGTCAGGTGCGCATGGTCGTCGCGCAGAAGCCTTAGCGCCCGCATCGTGTGAAGCGGACCTACTGGCGATGGACTGCCCATTCATGGTGTCGGTGATGGCTCTGTCCCCTCAGAGCTTGGCCTTGAGCCTGTAATTCTTCTGCGACTAGCGGCACCATGGGGCGGCGCCACACCACCGCATCGGGGCGTGATCGATGGCACCCGTTGTCGTAGGATCTGCTGAGGGAAGGTGAGCTATCGCTCGCTTGGCAGGACGATTGGCTTCCACCAGCATCGCGGCCGAGTAGCAACATAGAGCGAGGGCAGCGATCCAGAGGGCGCCTCTCAGGGTTCGGACTGTTCGCTTCGACATACCTCGACGGTGCGACGGGCCGGTTAGCAAACCATTGCCGGGCGCCTGACGGCTTTTGCTTGAACCCGTAGGCGAACGAGCTATCCGACCGCTACGCTTTCGCCTTGGCCGGTGGCAGAGTAGTGCCATCATGCCGATCCGGCCCGAGCACCGCTTCTTCTACCCCATCGACTGGGCGCAGCTCTCGGCCGTGATCCGGTTCGGCCGGGCGAAAGGCTGCTGCGAGGGCTGCGGCCGGCCACACGGGCGGATGGTCTACCACCTCGGCGACGGCAGCTGGTGGGACGCAGATGCCGGCCGATGGCGAGATGGTTGGGGTCGCCGGATCCGGATCGCGGCAGAGGCTGATATCCTCGGCCGCGTCCGCCGAACTCGCGTAGTTTTAGCAGCAGCCCATCGGGACCACGACACTTCGAACAACGCGGATGGCAACCTCGCGGCCTTTTGCCAGCGATGCCACATGATCCATGACCGGCCGGAGCATCAGAGGCGGCGCTGGCGCACGCTGTTCCAACGCAAGGCGCTGGGCGATCTGTTCGGCGGCCCTTACGCCTGAGCCATTCTGCGCGGGCGGAGAAGAGACCGCATCTACACCGCCCGCCGTTACCTTGAGTGGCGCTAACCGTCAGGGCAGCTTCCAGGTCGCCTTGTGGGGTACGATTGTCATCGGCCGCGCGCCCTCAGGTACCTTCACGGCCTGGAAGGTATAGTCAGCCGACCCTGTGATGCCTTGATATTTTCCCGTACCGCCGACGAACACATGGCGACCGCTCTTGGCGTTCGCTTCGTAGGTCGAGAACACCTGATCGCCGTCCTTGTCGGTGTCGATGCAGTTGCCGCGATTGACTACGTCATTTCCGTTGGCCTCGCGCATACCGATGCAGCGCGTACCCATGTCGTTGAAGGGAGCCTCTCCCGCATCATTGCGCGTAATACCGGCGCTCTCATAGACCGAGGCCGTCCGCTCACCCATCTTCATCGGCATAGCAGAAACATTAACATAGTTAGTCGTGTACGATGCCGTACCTTCTTTCGGAAATTCTCCGGCTGCAGCGCAAGAAGAAGCACCAGCCGTCAGGATAAAAGCCCATTTCAAGCTCGACATACTTCATCCTCCCATCAATATAATGAGTTTTATTTAAAGCCGTAATCAATTTAACCAACCACGTTTTGGCACCTGTCGATCAGTCACGGCTTATCTGGACCGTCAATGGAAAAAATGCGCAGTGGCATAGACCGGTAAATTACATGATATTTGTGTGGAGCGCATGCGGTATCGGGGTGCAGCAAGGACTCATTGCTCTCATGATCGGCGCTGCAGGCGCGCTGGGCAGCGCACAGAGGCGTGAGATCAGCATCACCAGTTCGACTTGCCGGCGCACACCAGTCTTCTGAAAAATTGCCTTCAGCTGCGCGCGGGCAGTCGCCACGCCCACACCGTGGGTCCCCGCCGCCTCAGTGACGGTTGCTCCACCCGCGAGCGACATCGCCAGCCGCGCCTCGGCCGGGCTCAGCCGGAAGATCTGCTGCAAGGCGAAGCTGTTGCCCTCCGGCACTATCTCGGGATCGAGCAGCATCAGCACGGTATGCGGTCCATCATCACTTAGCACCGGTAGGACGGCAACGTTCAAGATAAGCGGCCGCTTGTTCTGGCGGTCAATAACGATCCAGTCACCGCAGTTGCGTTGAACACGGCCGCTACAGCGCCGGAGCAGGTACCCGACGAACTCTCGCCTTGTCTCGTCCAGCAGCTGCTTGACTGGATCTGAGATGTTGAAGTGGTCCTGCAGGGTGTGTTGAGCGCTCTCGTTGATGGCGAGCACCTGCCCTGTGGCTGAGAGGAGCACCCCGCCAATGGCCATGCGGTCGAAGACTTCGAGGAGCGGTGTACCAACCAGCATTGAAGTATCCCCCAGTTCGCACGCTGAGGGTAGATACTAGCCGGAAGCGTGAGCGTGCTCCTCCGCACGCAGTTCCTAAGTCGCACTCGGGATCAGGTGTTTACCCGCACCGGGCGCGGTAGCGTCGGCAGTTGCCCCGGCCCCCGTCACCAAGCTCCTCATTGTAGAGGCAGGCTCGGCGCAGCTCGCGGCACATCTCTCGGTACCCACCTCCGCGCTCCTCGTAGTACCCGCGGCGACCATCATTGACGCGAGGGCCGTCAGGCCGCCGCCCATCCAGGCCCAGGAGGCACCGCCAAGCTGGCGCGCGTAACCGTGCGGGCGGCCAGTCACAACCGTGTCTGTTGCTACGCCAACGGTTACACCAAGTAGCTCACGCCTGAGATGATCAAGAGCAGGTTGATCGCTCGCGCGAAGTGCCTGTCCGACAGCGTGCGGTAACAGAGCAAGCCCGCCGCCGTGCCGAGCAACGAGCCCGGCACATACAGCAGGTCGACGGGATTGACCCCATGGCCAGCCGCCGGACCGTGCACGAAGCTCAGCGTCAGCAGCGCGGCAACCTGCATGATCAGGATGAACGGCTGAAACACCGCGCGCTGGCGCTCCTTGTCCCAGCCCTTCATGGCGCACCAAATGGTGATGAAGGCGCCCGGGAAGCCAACCGCGCCTCCTGTGACGCCCCCGAGGGCGCCTGTCGCGATATCGAGCGCGGGGTGCTGCCATCGCACAACGATGGGCCGGCGCAGGAGCATGTACACGCCATAGAGCAGCAGGAAGGCGCCGAGCGCGTGCTTGTAGGCGCTGTGGTCGGCGTGTAGGAGCAGCCCAATTCCCGCGGGCAAGCCGAGAGCGCCGCCGAAGAGGAAGGTGGCCAAGCTGCGCCACTCGATGGCCCGGCGCAGGCTCCAGACCATGGCGGCCTGATTGGCGACGCTGCAAAGCATCATGATCTCGACCACCTGAACCGGATCGATGGTCAGGTGGAACAGCACTGCGCCGCACAGGGCCGAGAAGGCGAAGCCGCCGATGCTGGAGAGCGCCGCTGCGGCGGCGATGGCTACCATCACGGTTGCACTCGGGACGCCCATGCGGCCGGCCAAGATGAGGCAAGGGAGGGTAAGGCCCACCAGCAGCGTCTCGTACCAGCTTCTGCTGATCACCCGAGGGCAAGCGCGCGCGAGAGTGCGCAGCGGCGAGATCTGAGCCTCGGTCGCGAGCGTCACATCATTGGAATGCGGCACCTCAGTCAGTTTCGATATGTGCAGCGACTGGAGTGAAGAGGGCGGCTTCGCTCGCCTCAGCCTGAGCCAGCTCGGCCTCTTCGATAGGCCGAGCAAACCACGCGAAATGGCATAGGACAGTCAGCACGAGAGTCGTGATGAACAGCGTCGCGATCCGCACTGCGCATCTCCTGATCAAAAGAAGATCGCGGCAGCCTCTTCTGGACTGCCTGGACAATCTGGGTCTTGAATTGAAGCAGAGCAGTCCGGACGCGACATCCCCCAGATGGAGGATCATTCGTGCGCCACGCAGATGATCACTCGTTCGTGATACCATCCAACCGCAGTGCTACCGGAGTGCCGGGTAAGCTACGCGGGGCCTGCTAGCGCGAAGTCTCAACCTCAAGAAGTGCGGGTTCTGCCTTGAGGGTCGGGACCGCCATAGCCGCTTCGCCCAGTGGCGCAGCCTCTAGCGAAGCCAGTTGAAGCGTCATGACGGGATTTTCCGCGTCAGCTAATTCGACTGTGTTGTCCGGGCGAACGAGGACTTCGTACTGGGCCAACAGCATACCCGCTGAGAGCACGAGGCCGATAGCGACGAACCCGAGGGGAGGACCATCTTTGCGCATCCGACGCACTCCAGTTCTGGATGAGCGGCAAGCTTGGCGCAAGGCAGCTCAGGCGCATCCCTCACTTGAAGTATGTAGATCAACTATACTGTATGCCACGGTCACGTTTATGTTATCTTGTACCCAATCGATGGTGAAGGCTGCCAGCCATACGATATTCGTGACAGCCACCGGCTTAATAACCCTTTCTCCACCCCAAGCCAGGGGCTACTTCAGCGTTAAGGCCAAATTTCTATGGCAGAGGCGTGAAGAGGGATTGCGACGCGCTGCTCGGATAAGATTTCTTTCGGGATTTGAACGTTTGCGACACGCCCCGTCAGAGTTATGTTGCGCCCTCGGGCAGGCCCGCCTTCCTTAATCCGTCAGTGATGCGCTGGTACTCCTTGAGGAAGATCGGATCATCCGACCAATCCGCCTTCGCCCACTTCTCGACGGTGTAGCCGGGCATGAGTTTGAGCAGTTCGGCAACAGCGGCCTTGGCTTCAGCCTGCTGACCCGTCCAGGAATAGGCGGCCGCTAAATCCACATAGGTTTGCCAGAATGCTCCTTCTGCAACGGCTTGGTTGCAGGTAGTAATCGCATCTTCCCAGCGGGCAAGATGTGTGTTCGCATGGCAAATGAAGTACTTCCAAATCTTCACGACCGGGTCTCGCGGACTAAGCCGAATGGCTTTGTCAGCGTATGCGAAAGCCTCTGCTGATTTGCCAGACAGAATTTTTACATTTGCAATAGCTGCATAAGCTTGAGCAAAGTTGTTATCTAGATCTATGGCTTTCATGTACAATCCGATCGCCTGATCAAATTGTTTGCGGTACTTATAAATATCGCCTTTCACGTAGAAAGCCATCGCGTCATTCGAATGTTCGGCCAGATACTCGGTCACAATCCGATCTGCTCGGGCAATCTCGACTGCCGGATCAGAACTCCAGCGCGTGGTGACGCGCAAGCTCAGGGCGCGTGCCAAGCCAAGCTTAGCGAAACCGTTTGTCGGGTCGAGGCGCAGTGACCCCTCGAAGTAGGTTATAGCTTCGCCAAGGGTTTCCCGGCTTCGTGGTTTGTTTATCTCAGCCCAGCCGCGCATGGCGAGGTCGGCGGCGTCGGGATTGTCGGGATGCTCGCGCATCGAGCGTAGGCTCTCGACCTGTGTCAGCTGCACATCGAGGGAGCGAGCTAGCCGTGCAACGAACTCAGCTTGCAGTTCGCCAAGCCGGCTGCGGTCGCCCTCAAAGCGGTCTGCCCACAGGTGCGCCCCTGTCTCCGTCGAGATCAGCTGCGCGTTCAGCACCACCTTTTCGCCTGAACGCCGGACGCTGCCCTCCAGCGCGTAGCGCACGCCCAGGTCGCGCCCGAGTTGCTTCACGTCTACCGACTTGCCCTTGTAGGTGAAAGCCGTGTTGCGGGCGATGACGAAGCTACCGGCGAGGTGCGAGACGTCCGTGGTCAGATCCTCCGTCAGCCCATCGGCGAAGAACTCCTGCTCGGGGTCGCTGCTCAGGTTCGCAAACGGCAGCACCACGAGCGAGAGCGGCGGCATGGGCTTTGCCGGTAGACCCGCCTGCACCGCGAGCGTGTGATCAGCTGTGGGCGCTTTTGCAGACCACGTCCACCAAGCGAGGCCGCCGCCCGCCACACAGAGGGCAAGGACGCCTGCCGCGACGGCCGGCAGCGCTCTCCGCTGGCGCACGGCGCCACTATCAGGTTCACTTCGGTAAGCAGGCTCATTCTCGTCAGGCAGCTCGGGGCTCGCTGCTATGGCGGAAGCTGAGAGGGCAAACACGCCAATCGGCCGGGCGATGTTCTTCAGCTCGAGCTTGCCCCGATCCTCGAACCGGAACGGCAGCTTGTCGCGCACTTGGTCGTGGATCGAACGCGAGATGCACAGGCCGCCCGGCTCGGCCAAGGGCTCCAAGCGGGCAGCCACGTTCACGCCGTCGCCGTACAGGTCACCGTCAGGCTCGGCCACGACGTCGCCGAGGTTGATGCCGATGCGCATGTGCATGGCCTCACGCTCGGGCAAATTGGCGTTGCGCGAGGCCGCAGCACGCTGGATGGCCACCGCGCAGGCAACGGCTCGGACAGAGCTGGGGAATTCCACGAGAACGCCGTCCCCCGTCGACTTGACGATCCGGCCTCCTGCGGCAGCGATGCGCGGGTCGACCACCGTCCGGCGCATCGCCTTGAGCCGGCGCAGCGTCCCAGCCTCGTCCTTGGAGACCATTCGGCTGTAGCCGACCACGTCGGTGATCAGGATGGCGGCCAGACGGCGCTCAGTGTGTACGGCGGTCATAACCTTCTTTGCGCGAGCCGTGCTGGCCGCTCCTTCCCCCACGTTTAGACTGCTTTGGCTCCTCCTAACGCAGAGAGCCGTCGCAGGAACTCGCTCACCAGCATCTCTCCGTGCTGGCCAGCACAGACCGGGCACCCCACTGCGTTCAGGCTTAACAAAGCCTAACACATGGGGGACTGATGTGGCTCAACATTAGGTTTGTGCGGGTATTATGGCGGGTGTGGCGCGGCGAGCGCGACCTTCGGTCGTACTGCGAACGCAGTCTGGAGGACATCGGGCTAGAACCCTATGAGGTTCGTTGCCGATGGAGGACGCGGTCCGCTGCCGTGGGCGGCCCATGACGGGCGTGTCGCAAAGACAAGGCCTCGCTGCTCAGGAGGGTGAAGCTGAAGCGCGGCAACGCGATGCAGCTCGCGTCACAGGAAGCTTAGTCACATTCGGTAGGCGACCGCAGTCGGCCCTCGTGACCGATGTCGCATTGGCCCGCTCCCCGCGTTCGCCCCGGGGAGCGGGCCTTTCCGCGTCTGGATAGGGTCTGTGGTCTGACCCGAGCTAAGCCAAGGTCCGATCGCTCATCAACCCGAGCTTCTCGGCCAGCAGCGCGCGGGCGCGGCTGACCCGGCTCTTGGCCGTGCCGACTTCGCAGCCCATCACTTCGGCCGCCGCCTCGTAGGTCAGACCCTGCGCACCCACCAGCAGCAGCGCCTCCCTCTGTAGCGCGGGCAACCGGCCGATATGCTGCCAAACCGTCCGCAAGTCCGAGCCGTGCTCCTGTGCGGCCGGAGCGACCATTTGGGCCGCCATGGCATCGTCTGCGTCCTCCACCTCCCGCCTGCGCTTGCGGATCTCGGTGTAGAACTGGTTGCGCAGAATGGTGCACAGCCACGCCTTCAGGTTCGTGCCCGACACGAACTGCTCCTGCTTGGCCCAGGCTTTCAGCAGCGTCTCCTGCACGAGGTCGTCGGCGCGTGTCGCGTTAGGGATCAGCGACATCGCGAACGCCCGCAGTCCAGGAAGCGCTTCGATCAGGCCCTGACGGAAGGCTACGGAACTGGTGCTTTCCGGGCCAGCTATTGAGCTGTCGAGCTGCGCGATGAGGTCGAGCAGGCGCTGCGGTGGCGTGGCCGTGATAAGCGCGGCGTAGGCGACCTGCAGCTGCTGCCCGAGATGGTCCCTCACCGCGGCGGGCAGCGCGACTGTGACTGCCTCCAGGTGGTCCGGACCAAGCTCCTCTGCGACGAGCATGTTCTTCAACTCATGGCCTTTCGCAGAGCGGTTTGCTCTGCCGTGCGGCGTTACAACTGCGCGGTCAAGCTTGCGGGTCCGTTAGGGCAGGCGACACGCGAGGCGTCACGCTGCGTAGGGTAACTGAGCGGCTACTCGCATCCGCCATTTTCCGGCCTTGGTGCGCTCAGCGACCTGACTGTCCAGTGAACGTCTAACCGCAGCCATAAGCCGGATCGTTTGCAGCGGGCCGCGCATTGCGAGTGACATTTGTCGGCCAGCAGAGGCGAGGTGATGACGAGGCCGGTGACCTACAGGATCGTGGACTGTCCGGACGGCCGGTTCGCCGTTGTGGCTGCCATGGCCTCTGGCTCGATACACCGGCGCAGTGGGCTGCTGACGCTTGCAGAGGTGGAAGCGAGCGTCGAGAGCCTGCGCGTGATGATGGCGGCTTGTGGCGCGCCGCTGGTGCGCCCGGGAGGACGGCCCGTCCATCGCAGGTGATCGCGCCGTTTCGTTCGTCATACCGTCCGCCTGCAGACCCTCACCGCATAGCTCGGCCCGTCCTACCGCTCGCGAGAATTCTCGTTCGGTCTGATCGGTCGAGGTCGCCCGCTGCCCCTCGGCAGCCCTTCTTCGGTTCCGTGTCCACAACTTGCCTCTGTGGATCTCCTCTACCCGTGGGGTGCATCGTTTTGCACCCTATGCTGCCCAACAGCGCCGGGGCCGCAGATCGCCCTCCTCGCCGGAGCCATTGCAGCCACTCCCGGCTGATGATCCTGAGCACGTTCGGGTCGCTCTTTCGGCCCTGGTGCCGTCGCTCCTGGATGGTCAGTAGGCCGTCGCCCTCGGCCAACCGGATCGCGGCCTGCGCCAGCCGCCGGCAGACGCCCGCCCGCGCCGCGATGGCATCGATACACAGGCCGCAGGCGCCGTGCCGGGCCATCTCGTCCCCGACGACCCGCAGGACCGCGAGCTGCCCGGTGGTGAACCTGCTGGCGATGGCTGGCGGCATCGGCCCTGAGCAGGCCAGCCGGCGGCGGCGCTCGATGACTACGGATCGCTCAGGAGCCCGCTGGAGGCGCTTCGGCGGGAACAGCGTCACACGGCCGAGCGGAATGCCGACGGGCACCACGGCCTCGCGGATCGCGCTGCGGCGGGTGTGCAGTGCCTCGGCCAGGCCTTGGGCCTCGACGTCCGTCACGGTCTCGGCGGCGTGGGCTTGCCAGATGGTGCGTGACAGGTCGTCGAGCTGCGCAAGCGTGCGCGCGTCGTCAATCGCCGACCGCATGGTGGCGTGAAACATCGGTCCCGGTCCCTCACGGGCCGCGGCTAGGGTCCAGGCAAAGCCTTCCCGGTGCGAAAGTTGGCGCTTTCGCTTGACTCCCGGCGGGAGCGTATGGCTTGTGAGGGGTATTCGGTACGGCCCTCACACGGCCCCAGGTTTTCAGCAGGCTCCCGTTTGGCGACGGGGGCCTGTTGGCTTTTCAGGGTCTCTTTCTCGCGGCTCTGATCTCCTGAATGGCCGGCTCACGACTCGCCAGAGGCAGCCGGGCCGGAACGGTCCATGTCGGCCGGGCGGCACGGTTAAGTCAACGTTGCGGGGGACGGTGCGGCCTCGCACTTGCGCGTCCGGCGAGGGGTTCGTCACCCTGCGCCCATGATCAAGTCAGAGCTGATCGCCCGGATCTCGCAGCAGAACCCGCACCTCACGGCTCAGGAGTGCGAGGCCGTCGTGCGCACGGTCCTCGGCGTCATCTCGAAGGCGCTGGTCCAGGGAGACCGGGTCGAGCTGCGCGACTTCGGATCGTTCAGCGTCCGTGACCGTGAGCCCCGCGTCAGCCGAAACCCCCGAACCGGCAAGCGGGTGACGGTCCCGGCAAGGGCGCACGTCTGCTTCAAGCCTGGCAAGGGAATGCAGGCGCGGCTCAACCTTGATCGGGCCGACCCGGAGCAGGAAGCAGATCGGATCCTGCGGGTGTCCTGACCTTGCGCCTGCGCCTGCGCGGCACTGCCCCGCAGCTGGGCGTCACCCAACATCCTCGGGTGTCTTCTGCAGGCTCAGCCACGACTTCACCTTCGTGGACAAGAAGCCCGCTCGCTTCTTTACCGGGGTACCGGGTGCCCGCGCCGCATCCAGCCGGCTTGCCGCCGCGTCCATGCCGAGTGGATCCGCCGGCCGCCCGATAGCGAGCGCACCTTCCAGGACACGCAACTCGTCATCGAACTGGAATTCGAGTGCGAAAAACCTGCCTCGATAGATATGGGCGTCGATGTACCGGCCTCGTTCACGCTCGACTTCTAGCGTGTCCGCACAGGCCAACCGGGTCACGAACGGCAGCAACCGCTGGCGCTGCGTGTCTGTCGCATTGTCGTTCAACCGCATGGCGAGCCCACAGATCGGGCGTGAGAAGCAGTCGGGCATGGAACTCGCTGAAAGAACGGACTGGTACGGAAAACCGCACGCCACAATCGCCGCTTCGTTGATGCAGGTACCGCCGTCTATGCCGGGGAAGGTGTGAGAACCCGCGAGAAGCTTCCAGTTCAGGATGTGATCGAAGTTGCTCATGGTGGCTAACTCCGTAGCCGCCCCCGAGGCCGAGCCTCCTCCTAAGTACCTACAACGTCAACCGCTTGAATACGGCAGATTACTGCTAAGCTTCTGCTTTTATTTGCGTGTGTGAGGCCGATCACAGAAGCATTTGGGCAAGTCACTATGCCTTCCAACATCGGAGCGGATGAACCGCTCAGCGATACATTGGAGAGCGTGATGATCAGCAAGACCTTCAAGTC
>NZ_JBFUGA010000090.1:0-24615 GCF_056403155.1 Methylobacterium sp. P3_A11 | reverse complement strand
CGACTTCCCTGCTTGGCGAAAAAAGCTGTGGCCCGCTTCAGGATCTCCCGTTCCTGACGCAGCACCTCGTTCTCGCGCCGCAGGCGCTTGAGCTCGGCGGCCATGTCCTCCTGCCGATCGGCCGGCGGGCGGTCCATCTCCCGCTCACGCCGACCGTCGATCCAGTTACGCAGCGTCGAGAGCCCGACGCCGAGATCGGGGGCTACCTCCCGGCGGGACCGCCCGCTCGTCTGCGCTCATCGCACCGCCTCAGCGCGAAACTCAGGGGTAAAGGTCTGCTTCCGGTCTGCCATCGGAAACCCCCTCCTTCAGGAAAAGAGCTCTCCACTCTCTCGAGGCAAGTCCAGAGCGCCAATAGAGCAATCTAATATTGCCGGGTTATTTTGTGCACCTCACCCCCCGATCTGGCGACCCTGCTCACCGCGCCCCGCTGGTCCTGCTCATTTCGCCATCGCTGCCCGGGCGGCCTGGATCTTCGCCTTCACTGCTTCGAGGTTGAAGCTCGCGCCCTTCTGCATCGGCGGGAACTCGATGGCCGTCATCGCAAGCTTCTCCACCTCCTGTTGGACGAAGGTGAACCGCCAAAATTCGTAGAGAAACCAGTTCATGTAATTCTGTGTGCCGTTCTTGGTCCCATTGTCGGGCCAGCCCGTGCGCTCAAAAGGGTCGAGCCGAAGGTTAGTGATGTAAGGAACATCTGGTTTGGTCTTGTCTCCAAGCCACCCGGCAGGTTGATCGATGAAACGGTATTTGTAATCACCAATCCGCACGGCTCCGAGTTCGCTCTCGCCGAAATACCAGATCTCATTGCGCCTCGACGAGCCCTTGCCGGTGATCAGGTCCATCTGATTGTAGCCGTCGAGGTGCACCTTATAGCTCGCGTCGCCGATTTTTTTGCCCCTCTTCAGTTCCTCGCCGATATCGGCGTTGCCCGCTGCGGCGACCAGCGTTGGGAACCAGTCGAGGCCGGAAATGACGCCGTTCTCGACCTTGCCGGCGGGCACTTTGCCAGGCCAACGAATCATCGCCGGGGCACGGAAGCCACCCTCCATGACCGTGCCCTTCGATTGGGCGAATGGAGTTTGGCCGCCATCCGGCCAAGTAAAAACCTCCGTGCCGTTGTCGGTAGTGAAGACGACGATAGTGTCATCGTCCGCTCCTAAGTCCGTCAGCTTCTTCATCACCGACCCGACGACGTCGTCGAGTTGCGCCATCCCGGCCTCATGGATGGTCCAGCCGTTCTGGGAGTTGCGCAGAGCTTGATACTTCGGTGACAGGTGGGTGGTGACGTGCATTCGGGTGGGATTGAGCCACACGAAGAATGGCTTGCCGTCAGCTTTGGCCTTGTCGATGAAGCCGAGTGCCAGGTCACGGATCTCATCGTCCACCGTCTCCATCCGTTTAGGATAGAGCGGTCCCGCGTCCTCGATTCTCTGCTTGCCGACGACGCCCCAGCGCGGATCGTCGGTGGGATCAGCCACGCTCGTCGCCCAGGAATGGATCATGTTGCGCGGGCCGACCTGACCCAGTAGCTCCTGCGGGTAGCCGGGGTGGGCAGGATCCTCCATCGCATCGAGATGGTAGAGGTAGCCGAAGAACTCGTCGAAGCCATGCACCGTGGGCAGAAACTCGTTCTTGTCCCCTAAGTGATTCTTGCCGAACTGCCCTGTGGCGTAGCCCATCCCTTTCAGCACGGTGGCGATGGTTACAGCCTGGGCGGGCAATCCGATGGGGGCGCCAGCTTGGCCAACCGTTGTCATGCCGGTGCGGATCGGCAGCTCGCCGGTGATGAATGCTGCGCGCCCGGCCGTGCAGCTTGCCTCGGCGTAGTAGTCAGTGAACAGCATACCCTCGGAAGCCAGCCGGTCGAGGTGGGGCGTCCGTCCTGCCATCATGCCACGATGGTAGGCTCCGATGTTCCAGATGCCGATGTCGTCGCCCATGATGACGATGATGTTCGGCTTCTGCCCCGCCGGCGTCGGCTGCTGCTGAGCCTGCGCTGCCGCCATCGGAGCTCTCGATATCAGTCCGACGGTCGTCAATAGCGAAGTGCCGGCGAGGAGCATGTTCCGACGGCTGAGCGCGTTTCCCGGCTCGGAGCTCGTTTGATCCGTTTGGTGCGCGTCATCGTGAGTCATGACCGATCCTTCTCTTTCAGGATGCACCTGAAGCCGACGTGGCTCATGGAAGTATCGACTGGCTGCGCGTGCCGGGCCGCCGGGCGATAGCGGCGGCAGTAGTTCGGCGCGCATAGGTGCGAGCCGCCTTTCACGACCTTGCAGGGGATCAGTACCTGCGGATTGCGCGGGTCGAAGCTGTCCTCCTCGCGCCCGCCATGCGGGTTTCGAGGAACGCAACAGGGCTTCGAGGCATCGACCGGATGGGTCGGTCTGTACCAATCGGACGTCCACTCCCAGACGTTGCCAATCATATCGAAGAGCCCGTAGCCGTTCGGGGGGAACGAGCCGACCGGCGTCGTGCGCTTGTCGGCTCCGGTGGCGGTATTGAGGTGCGGGAAGTCGCCCTGCCACGTGTTGGCCATCTGGCGTCCTGCGGGTTTAAACTCATCACCCCAGGCGTACTCCGCGCCGTCTAGACCACCGCGGGCCGCAAACTCCCACTCAGCCTCGGTTGGAAGTTCCTTACCGGCCCACGCAGCGTAGGCCTCGACGTCGCGTAACGCGACGTGCACGACGGGATGATCGTCGAGGCCCTTGATCGAGCTGCCTGGTCCGTAGGGATGCCGCCAATCCGCACCCCTCAGAAAAGCCCACCACCGAGTCCAGTCGCGCATGTCGCCAGGCTCTCGTGGCGGTAAGAAGGTGAGCGAGCCGGCGTAGAGCACGTTTGACTGTGCGCCCGGATAGTCCTTGGGATCTGGGGGGCTCTCGGCGACGGTCCGGTAACCGGTCGCGCGGACGAAGTCTTTGAAACCGCCGTTAGTGACAGGGGTCTTGTCGATCCAGAAGCCGTCCACGGTCACCCGGTGGGCCGGCGCCTCCTCGGAATAGTGCTTGTCCGATCCCATCCGGAACGTTCCACCAGGTATCCAGCACATACCACGGCGGACATCCGGCATTTTCGTAGGGGTAGGCATGTTAGATGCAGTCGCCGAAGCGCCAGCCATTTTGCACTCCCGTCCGTTATGGACAGATCCCTTGCGCTCAGCGCTGGCGCTATTCGCCTTTGATTCCGTGTGATGCTTCTGAAATTTGCCTAAAGTATCGAATCGCGAAAATCTATTTACATTTGCAGGCATGTCAGCAAGGCCACATAACTGGGTGGCCCGCCGATGCTAACTTCACGAATGCAGTTTTCACGATGCTGTGCTTTGAAGCCGGACCATTGCTGCTCAAGCTGTGAGCGGGCCAGTGTCTCGTCATGCATGCAGCCCTGAACGGTTGCCTGGGAGCTTTGACCGAGCGATGGCGCGTCGCCGCAGATTGCCTTGATGTTGAAGCGCGGCACCTCCGCGGCTTTTGCAGATGTAGCGGTGAGAAGTGCTAGGAGCAGCAGGCTCGGTGGCTTCAACATCGGTTGCTCCCTTCGCTGGAGTTCTCTGCAATTAGCTTTCTTATCCAACGCCGGTCAAATCAGGACGTCGAGCTCTAACACGCGTGAACCCACGCTCAGCGTGGACCGGCAGGTCGCTTCGCCACGTCTGTGATCGGTGTCAGGCCGACAGTGAATCACTTGTGTAGTAAGCGTTTTATATTGATGTATGTCAAGTGGACGCGGTGAAATACACTCGCCTGGAGAGATAAGCTTGGCGGGAGTGCGCCGGCGGCCCCACACTAGGAATGGGAAGCTGGGACACGTGACGGATAATTTATACTGGGCGGATAGGCTGCCGCTAAATCTCAGACTCGCTATTGAATGCAGCTGACCCGCGAAGGGCACACCGACAAGTCACTACCGTTGATGACTCGGAAGGTCGCCGAGTCTGTTGTCGGGGAGATCGCCGGTCCATTTCTGGTGTACGAGCGCTGCCTAGAGACTGTTATGCACTTTTCATAAGCTTTTCGGCCTGCTTGAGCATGAGGCAGACGAAGGCGACCATGTGCAGACCAGCCAACGTACTGGCGTAGCGCTCATAATCCTTGACCAGCCGCCGACAGCGGGTCGCCCAAGCGAAGGAGCGCTCCACCACCCACTGGTGCGGCAGCAGGACGAAACCGCGCTTGGCCTGCGGCGCCTTCACCACCTCCAAGTCGATGCCGTAGGCACGCGCGGCATCTGCGGGTTTGGGGCCGGAATAGCCTTGGTCGACAAAGGCCAGCTCGACGCTGTCGCTCGTCTCCGCCTGAACTTCGGCGGCCAGACGGCCGACCTCGGCCCGGTCGTCGGTACTGGCGGGCGTCACGTGCAGCGCCACGACATGGCCGGGCGTGTCCACGGCTAGATGCACCTTCGCTCCTGATCCTCCCTCGGCTTCGCGGTTCTTCCGCACTTTGCGTGGATCAGGCAGCGAGGAGCACGCGGCGGCGGCGGAGTGCGAAGCTGGCGCGGCCGTACATGGTACGCTTGAGCATCTTCAGCCGACTGATCTGCCCTTCAGCCTGCGCGTTGCTCCAGGGCGTCGTCAGCGCCGCCCGAACCGCCGGCCCGTCCTGCGCCAAGCCAGCCGCGAAGGTCTCCAATGCCGCCACGCCGCAGGGGCGCGTCTCGCGGAGCCATCTGTCGAGTTCGCCGGCCGCATCCACCGGTCGGTCGCCATCCAGGCCGCAGGCGCGCACCAACATCGTGAACCGCCGCGCCAGATCGGCGACGCGTGCTGCCTCGGCGTCCTGCCGGATGCGAGCGAGGTCGGCCGCGGCACGGGGCGGCAACGTCTTGATCGGCTGAACCAGGGTCCAGGCCAAGTGCTTGGGAGAGGCGATCGGTTCTGCTCTGGGAGCCTCCGCGCTCGTCGCTCCGGTTCGCGACAGCCACTTGTGGGCGGTGCGCGACGCCGGCACCGTGCGCCGCTCGGCGACGTAGCGGTGCACCTGCCGATGCGTTCCGGCAAAGCCCTGATCGCGGACCTCGCGCCAGAGCGCCATGGCGTTCTCGCAGCCTTCGGCCCTGCGCTGCTCCAGATGAGCCAGGTAGGGGTCGAGGCGAGACGGAGCGGACCGCTGGATCGCGCGCTCGGGGAAGCTCTCAGCCTGGGCGTACTTGCGCACGGTCGCGCGCGCCAACCTTGTAGCGCGACCGATCGCCAGGAGGGTCTCACCTGCCAGATGACGCCGACGCACGTCCTCGTAGGCCGCAAGCCGCCGGGCACGACGATCACGGCTCATTGTGATCTCGGCGGCGCTGCGGCGGTATGCACGCAGGCGTTCCCCAGGCTGGCGGCCATCCCCGCTGGGTAGAGCGGGCAGCTGCCGCAGCCGGCCATGGACTCGGCCGAGCCAGCGTTCGATCGCCTGGCGCATGTTGAGAAGAAGATGCCATCGGTCGGCGACCTGGAGAGCAGCGGGAGCGCCTGCCGTCGCCGCTCGGGCGTACTCGGTCGAGCGATCGCGGGTGACGATCTGGATGCCGGGATGGCGCCGCAGCCAGTCGGTGACGGTCGCCCCGGTTCGGTCGGGCAGCAGGTCGATCGGGCATCGACGGTCGAGATCGACGAGCAGCGTGCCGTAGGTCCGTCCTTTGCGGATAGCCCAATCGTCGATGCCCACGGCTCGCGGCCGATCCACGCTCGGCAGCGGTAGGCGGTGCACGAGACGCAGGATCGTATCGGGGCTGGTCTGCATCCCCAGATGGCTGGTCAGGCGCGCACCGGCCTCGCCCCCGGCCGCAAGCCCGATACGGGTCTGAGCCTGTGCGAGGCGGCGCGTCCGGCGTGCTCGCGGCGGCATCAGCTGCGGGAGTGATTCAGCGAAGGTGCGACGGCAGCAGGCACTATCATGGCAGTAGAAGCGTCGGACGCGCAGGCGCAGCGTCATGGGCTGACCGATGCTCGGCAGATCGGCCGAGCGGCGTTCATGGCGGCTGTGAACGGCAGAGCTGGTCGTGCCACAGGTCGGGCAACGCCCATGCACACGCCGCGCATGGGCGAAGACGACAAGACGACCGTCGCTCCGGATGACGCGCTCGATGGCGCAGCCCGGCAGGGATGAGGACAGGATCATCCCCCTGGTGAACCAGCCCGTGGCATCCCCGTCACCGCGACCGTTCCACGCAAAGTGCGGGAGAACCGAGAAGCCGAGGGAGGATAACGGCCCCTCGGCTCAAACGTCGAGGGGCTTCTAAACCGGCCAGGCAGGAGTGCGCCCATTGCCAGCATGCAGCTGCGCCAAGCAGCATCTCCAAAGCAGTCATTCGCCGACTTGGATGTTACGGAGCCCGAGTCTCACCTGCGGTCCTTGCCGCGCATATAAGCACCCGCGACCCCAGATGAGCGCCGAGCGCGAGCAGGCCGAGGAAGAAGCACCGCCGGAACATCCGCTCGCTGACCCGGCCTCGTACTTAGCTGCAAGTCCGCAGGCGGTTTCAAGACACCGTTCCCGCCTCAGCGACGTGATCCGCGTTCTACAAGAGGCCGCACACTTGGCCGATCAGCCTGCGGGACGATGACGGTCCGCCAGGCGCTTGATCCGCACCGGGATCGGGTGGATCCTGGCGGCTTGTCCTAGGGAGGGAAATTGCCGTGTCGGACCACGTCTACAAAGTCATCGAGCTGGTTGGCTCATCCACGGTGTCGATCGAGGAAGCGATCCAGGGTGCCATCGCACGCGCCGGCCAGACGGTGCGCAACCTACGCTGGTTCGAGGTGCTGGAGACCCGCGGCCAGATCGAGAACGGCAAGGTGCAGCAATACCAAGTCACCTTGAAGGTTGGGTTCACGACGGATGGGGCCGCAACAGGGGCCTAGTCGTCACTTTGAGACGACCGCCTGAGCGGCAACGAAGGTCCGCTTCTGCAGTTTAAGGATCAGAGGCAGTTACGCGGCTTTCGGCCAAATCTCCTCATTCATCATCGCCGTAACGCTTCGCGCCCTATTCCACCTGCGCTGGATCTCGCTGTGAAACAAGCTCAACGCTGGGATATCGGGTGGGCCCTCCTGGCCTCAACGATAATCTGCCTCGGAGAGCGGCCTGCCATGGCATTGATCCGGCGCTGCATCATCTCAGTCGCAATCAGTTTCGCCGCCATGACCGGGCCGGCCTCAGCCCAACCGATTCACGTCAAGATCGGCGTCCTCAACGACATGTCCGGCGTCTACGCGGATACCGGTGGAAAAGGCTCCGTTGTCGCCGTACAGAAGGCGGTCGACGACCTCGCCAAAACAAACCCGGACGTGTAGGTCGAGGTCGTCTCGGCCGACCACCAGAACATGCCGGATGTCGGCGCCCCCGTCGCTCGCCAATGGTACGACCGCGAGGGCATTGATGCGATCGCCGACGTGCCGACATCCTCTGTGGTACTGGCGGTAAGCCAAGTCACGCGAGAAGAACAAGGTCTTCATCGGCTCAAGGGGCGGATCAATTGCGTTCAAGATCTCCGGCGACGTCTAGATCGGAGGACGACCACACAACGCAGGTTCCGGCATCAGCGGGCCGATCACCGCCCACCCAGCACCCGGCAGGTCGGTTTTATAGCCAAGGCCGGCGCGGCTATGCTGCCGCCGAGTGGTCGGGGTCCACATGGCGCTTCCAGATCAGGCTTCAGCACTCTCCTGGAAGCACTGCCGTCCCGACCACTCAACTCGGATCAACCAGCCTTCGGACGAACTCTGATGATGGGCACGGTCCAACCTTCCGATCAATGAGCGTTGGCCTTCCCCGCCAGCGGACAACCCCCCTCCGACAACGGTCTAAAAGCCTGCTCTGCCGGAATCGTAGCGATCAATTTGTAGTAGTCGAACGGGTACTTCGACTCAGCTGGTGATTTAACCTGAAAAAGGTAAATGTTGCGCATTACGCGCCCGTCCTCGCGAATTGAACCGTTCTTCGTGAAGAAATCATTAATCGGCAATTCCTTCATTTTTTGGACAACCTTCGTAGCGTCGTCAGTCCCAGCGGCCTCAATGGCCTTTAAGTAATGTGTCACGGCGCCGTAGACGCCAGCGTTGGGCATGGTGGGTACCTTGTTGACCCGTTTCAAGAACCTTTTCGTCCACGCCCGTGTCTCGTCGCTCATGTCCCAGTAGAATGCGGAAGCCAAGAGTAGACCCTTCGCGTTCTGCAAACCCATACTGTGGACATCCGAGATGTAGGTCAGAAGCCCGACGATCTGCTGGTTCTGTGTGATGCCGAATTCGTTCGCCTGCTTGATAGAGTTGACCGTGTCGCCGCCGGCATTGGCGAGGGCTATCACCTTTGCACCCGAGGCTTGCGCCTGGAGCAGGAAGGAGGAGAAGTCCTGGGTATCCTGTGGGTGCCGGACGGCGCCAAGGACTTTTCCCCCGGCGGTGTTAACTACCGCCATGGCGTCGCGCTCGAGTGCATGGCCGAAGGCATAATCCGCGGTAATAAAGAACCAGGTGTCAGCCCCACGCTTAAGCAGCGCGCCGCCGGTCGCGTGGGCGAGCGCGTAGCTATCGTATGTCCAATGGACGCTGACAGGAGAGCAGGCCTTTCCGGTCAGGTCGGACGAGCCTGAGGACGAGATAAGGAAGGCGCGGTTCTTATCCCGAGTGATCTCTTGCACGGCAAAGGCGATCGACGAGACCGGCACGTCGACGATCGTGTCTACCTGCTCGCGATCGATCCACCGGCGGGCGATACTAGCACCGATATCCGTCTTGTTCTGGTGGTCGGCGGAAATGACCTCGATGCGCTTGCCGAGCACGGTCCCGCCGAAATCCTCAACTGCCATCTGGGCGGCAGTAACGGAGCCGATGCCGCTAAGGTCGGAGTAAAGGCCGCTCATGTCTGCGAGCACGCCAATCTTGACAACGTCGTCCGAGATCTGCGCAGAAGCGTTGGTAACCAGAAGGGTGCAGGTTGCCACTGCAATGAGCGTGCATTTCCAATTTTTCAAGACGTTTCTCCCATCGAATTTTTAGCATTACTGATGTTCGTCGTGCATCGTGATCGAATTAGATCTAGAGTTGATGATCGACGTCCTTAGATTTGACATAGTAGACGCAGCAATGGAACGTAAGCTGGGCCTTCATCGATCTAATCGCCGGGATCTAATAGATAATTCATCGCGCTAACACGTCAAACCATTGGTTATGCTTGCCGCCGGGCGGACGCAGGCGTCAGGTTCGCACCACTTGCGCCGCAATAGCAGCTGCGATGACGAGTAGGCCAATTCACGTCCCGTGATCCCGATTGTCCATCCGTAGCGCTCCTCTCAAGCCATCCGACTAGGCCGGACGCGAAATCCAAACTGAGCCCGACACTCAGACGGCGCATCTTTTGTTTAACTTGAACGTCAACACGTCTCGCATGAGATCGTCGGTAAGTTCCGCATTAGATAGCGCTGCACCGCCCGCTGATGCGGCATGTTCTGCCCATCGTGAACTTTCATCGAGTCTTATTCTCCTTACGCGGCCGATTATTTTAACTCGAGGCTTGAAATGCGGGCAAGATATTTTTCGTTTGTAACCATTTGTTTTTCATAGGACTGCAAAGCCGCCTGTTGTGCTTGGCGTTCTAAAACGAAGAGGTCGGCGTCAGGACCGCGTCGGAAGTGGGTTCTGAAGCACGGCGGATAGGCAGAGTTAACTTGGCAGCTCACTTAAGCCATGTGACCATCCCAACAGCAGCCAAGGAGCAAGCTAAGCCAACGGCAAAAAGTTGGTTATGAGAGCCAGTATGGCCGAAAGCAAATGCGAGGGCGAGGGAACTCACCGCCTGAAAGACAGCAAAGCTGGCTGTCGTGTATTGCCATATGACTCCTGCAGTCTCACCTGCGATCTCACGTGTCCGGCCGAGTGCCACTGCTGTTGCACCGATCCCTCCAAATCCCCCTAGAAATGCTCCAAGAAGCAGGCAGAAGGCCGGGGGCGCTAGTACGAGCGCGACCCCAAACGCCTGGAGAGCGAACCACCACTGGATGGTTCTTGCGCCCCCCCAAAGATCGATTGCGCGCCCGGCCGTGAGAGTTCCCGAAAGGGCGCCGAGGCCAAAGAGCATCAATGCGTAGCTAGCGAAGCTGAATGTGTGGCCCTGTCCCCGGACCACAAGATCTGCGAGATAAACCATATGTGGAACCATGCCGGCGCCCGCGATTCCGTAAGCCACTATCAGAGCGGTCGCGCTGCCGAAGTTTGCCCCCTTTGATGGCTCGAGAATCTGAGTCTGCGGCCAGGCCGGTCGAGCGAAGGCCCAAAGAACAACCATGCAGCCTGCGAGGACAATCCAAGTGGCCGATAGTCCCCAGGTTAGGAGCGGCGGCATCGCGAGCGCCGTGACAATGATCCCGGTTCCGACACCTGATATAACGATACCACCTGCGGTTCCGCGTCGGGCGGGTTCCACGACGGCCTGCACCGCTGGACCAGCAAGGGACATGAGGACACCGCCTGAAACTCCGGCGGCGCTACGCCAGATCGCCAACCAGACCACGCCACCATTCCAGCTACAGGCAAAGAAGGAAAGCGCCGTCAGCAACATACCGCAATCAAGCGAACGCGGGACTCCGATGCGCTTCGCTATGAGCCGGCCGCCGGACACTCCGATGAGATAGCCCACCAGATTGAGAGCGCCCAGCAGACCTGCACCACCCCCATTCAGCCACCCGGCGGTGACCATCGCTGGGAATAAGGTGAGGTAAGCAAAGCGGGCAAGACCGACCCCAACGAGCGTCGCTGAGGCACCGGAGAGAGCAGGGCGAATAAACCGAACTCCCACGACACTGATTGGCCCGGAGGAAAAACAATGGTCGGGCTCGGCCTGCTGCTTCACAAAATGTCCCTTCACCGAGTGAGAACTTGGGCTACTTCTTTTTTCCCGAGCGACGCTCCAAACAGAATCCGAGTTTTACTTGCAATTGGAAGTGACCAAACGAGCCGTCGCTCGCGGAATGCCCTCCAGCTTCAGTGACCTGAAGCCACTCAGGACGGTCGATTGTCTGTTGTGCGGTCGCGATCGCCCGCCGGATCAAGCCATCTCTGCAAGAAGGTGACGAGCCGTAGGTTTTGGTCACAGAATAAATGTGGCTTATCGCTACCTTCATTGTTGCTCAAGTGCGATCAGAAACGGCAATGCTCTCAAGTAGAACCGCGCGTCAGGACGGCGTCTTACCCCCGATGCTCTGAGTGGCGTCCGCCGCGGTTTGGATTAACCGTCTAGTAATGACCTCAATTTTGTCGCAGGGCACTTTTCCTTCAGGGCCCCAAATTGTAATTGCCAAGACAACGTTTCCGGGTACATCGAAGACCGGAGCCTGAGCAAAGTGAAATTCGTAACGTTTGCCAGTTTTTAGCGGCCCGGGGTTGTAGCTGGTTGCGGCGTCCGCAAGCAATCTAAGGAGGTCCTTCTCGGTTATCGCGGCATCGCCGATGCTGGTCAGGAAGGCCGCGCGCTCCCATTTGAGGCTCACCTCGTGGCCGAAGCCGATAGCGCAGCCACGCGAGCGGATATTCTTAATCATTTGCATGCACGATTGATGGTCCAGACAGAATTCGCCTCCGCAATGGGAGAGCCACTCTGACTGTTCCTCCGGCGTTCCCCAAGCCGCGAAAGCGCCACCAACCGGCGGCATAAACGGCAGCCGCTGGCCGACACGCGTGGGGAAATCTACTGTACGCGACCGTCCGAATGAGCCGACTAGAATAATCTCGGACTTCACGCGAGCGACCGCAGTCACCTCCGTGTCGAACTCGCTCGCTAACCTCTCGAGCGAGGGCCGAATGCGATCGAGCAACCTCAACTTGTCGAGGATCTCGGCCTCGCCGCTGATCATCGATTGGGCGGTGAACGTGCCGTAGCCACCACGGTAGAACAGAAGCGGCGTAGCGGCCGCGCCGAGGTCCAGATCCAAGACCCGGCCCAGCACGATCAGATGGTCGCCAGCCTCGTATTCGGTTACCTTCACACATTCAATCTGCGCAATGGCGCCGGCGATCACAGGATTGCCAAACTCGGACCGACTCCAGTCGATATCCGAGAACTTGTCGGGCCGCTTCGATGCAAGATCGCGACAGACGTCCAGCTGGTGCGCGCCCAGGACGTTCACGCAGAAATTGTCGAGCTGCTGCAGCTTCTGCCAACTGGACGATTTCTTGTCGGGCATGAAGGAAATCAGCGGCGGGTCGAGCGAAGTCGAGCCGAAGCTTCCGACAACCATCCCGACGGGGGCACCGTCCGCGCCGCAGGCGGTAATTACCGCGACGCCGGTGGGGTACTGTCCGAGGACCTCGCGAAAGCGACTGGCCGAGATGGCCGAGGACGACGGTTCCATCTTGCTCCCTTTCGAGGTCTAAGAGCGGCAAATCTGACGACGATGAGATTGCCGGCGACGAGTTAACCTGACCTGGCGTTTGGAGCGAGCCGAGTAAGAGGCGGCTGAATGGCTGTGGCCGTGGGACGCCGGAAGGCCAGATTAGATGAACAAGTGCCGACAGTGGTCGATGTTCGTTTCAATTTTTGCGATTTTCAGCAGCGGCAGCGCGATAGGCAGCAATTCGTCTATGGATACCCGGCCGTGCAGCCGAACGCGCGAGACTGGCTAAATCTCTGTCATCTGCGACTTGATCCTGCCGAACGTTGGCGAGCAGATCGCTCATCGCCGTAGAGCTGAGGTCCTCGATGCTTGTCCTCACTGCCGTGATGATGCTGTCCCAAGCCTCACGTTCTTCGAGGTGGGTCAGCAGGCCCACCTCGCGTGCTTCGACACCAACGAGTGTAGAGTTCGCAAGAAGAAATTCGCGCGCCTTCTGCTCCCCAAGAAGGCACCCGAGCCTGCGGGTACCGAGAGCGATGCCGAAGCGGTAGCCGGGGAAGCGGAAGCGGCAGCCGGGTGCACCAATCCGATAAGTAGACGCGGCCACCAAGTCCGCGCCTGCGCCAAAAACAGCCCCATGCGCACACGCTATCGTCACGAAGGGAGCGCGCCAGAGCAGTTGGAGTGTCTGCTCGATCCGGACGAAGCGCAGAAGCAGGTCCCCCTCTGACAGGTCGTCCACGCCTGTGAAATCGAAGCCGCCGCAGAAGTTCTTCCCGTTCGCATCAAGCACTACGATACGGGCGCCTGTTTCCGCCGCCTCTTGGAGGGCCAACAGCAACACGTTACAAAGTGTGTCATCGACCGCGTTTGCTTGATTGGGCCGATTGAGCGTCAGGCGTAAGCCGCAGGCTCCGAGATCGCTGACGATGACCGGACCGTTCATCAGTCATTTTCCTTGATCCAGTCGCGCGCGACCTCCTTCGTGTGTTCCCCTAAGGTCGGTGGCGGCCGATCAATTTTGAATTCGAAATCGCTGATTGCGATGGGAAAGCCAACGGTCGTCGTGCTGACGCCGTTGGGCAGCGTGAGGTTATGGAGCAATCCCATGGCCTGGACATGCGGATCAGCCAGGATCGAATCGAAGCTGTTGACTGGAGCGCAGGGGATACCCTGGGCATCGAGTTTCGCGAGCCAGTGCGCGCGGGGCATGGTGCTGAAGATCGGCTGCAGGAGATCGAATAGCTCGGCCTGATGGCGGGCGCGCAGTTCTTGGGTCTCGAACCGCGGATCCGCGGTGAACTCCTCCCTCCCCACGACGCTGCAGAATTTTCGCCAGAGCTCTTGGTTACCCGCTGCAACGACGAATGGGGCATCCTCTGCGTCGAAGCCCCGGTAAGGGGCGTTTCGCGGGTGTGCCGAGCCGAGGCGGCGTGGAACGGCACCGGTGCCGAAGTACTCGCTTGTCTGGAGTGCAGAGATCCCCAAGAGGCTCCCAAGCATTGAGCAGTCAATAAAGGCGCCCTTGCCCGTCTCCGTTACCTGCCGCAGTACCGCCGAGATGCAATAGGCAGCATAGAGGCCGGCGCAGAAGTCTCCGACAGGAACGCCGCACTTCACGGGCGAGCCACCGGGCTCCCCCGTGACGCTCATCAAGCCGCTGATGGCTTGGACGGTAACGTCGAAGGCTCCCTTTTTCGCATAGGGGCCAACCTGGCCGTAACCGGAGATCGAGCAGTAGACGATCCGGGGGTTCAGCTTGGCTACGGCTTCATAGCCGAGGCCCAAACGCTTCAGGACGCCCGGCCGGAAATTCTCGATGATGACGTCGGCCGCGCGGCAGAGCTCCTGAAGATGGGCGACTTCAGCCGGGGCCTTGAGATCGACAGTGATGCTGCGTTTATTGCGATTCAGTGACGCGAAGTTGCCGCTGAAGCGGCCGGCGTGCTCACGCCCCTCCGGCGCCATCAGTGGCGGCCAGTCACGCATACCGTCGCCGCCGTCTGGCCGCTCAACCTTCACCACGTCGGCACCGAGGTCGGCCAGGAGCATGCCGACGTAAGGGCCAGCTGCAATCTGGCCAAACTCAAGGACACGTAGACCGGAAAGTGGTCCGTTGCTCGTGCTGCTCATGCCCGCAAACCCGCTTGCTTCATCAGAGGAAGAACATTATTCCCGAAGTATTCGAGATCCGGCAGGTAGTCGAAAAAGTTCACTTGGACGCCGTCGCAGCCAGCCGCGTGCAGCTTTATAAAGCCCTCGACGATCTGCTCGGGTGTGCCGACGAGGTGGACGTTCCCGCCGATCACCCATTGGGCGCGGCTGTGTCCGCGCCAGGACTTGGTATCCCCGCCCACGAAGGTCTGCACGAAGTTGTCTGCTGCCACGGGGTCCTCATGCTCCAGGATGCGACGGTAAGCATCCTGCGCCTCTTTCTCAGTCGGGCGGCAGATCACGTGGGGATTGATGATCGTCTTGACCTGCCGTCCGTAGGAGGCGGCAAGGTCCTTGATGCGGGCGTTAACCGGCGGCAGGGTCTCATAAGCCTTGGCCGGCTCGGCGCCGCCGGGGCTGGTGATGAAGATGAAGTCCGAGTGCTTCGCCGCGTAGGCCAGCCCGGCGCCGGACGAAGCCGCGTTGACCAAGAAGGGGCGGCGGGCCCCCGGCCGTGGCGCAAGGAAGGCCTTCTCCGTCTTCCACCAGCGCCCATTGAAGGTCAGGTTCTCATCCTCGGCCCAGAGGCGTTCCAGGAGCGTCGTGAACTCGTCGGCCATGTCGTAGCGCAGGTCGTGCTCGATCATGTCGAGGCCGAACATGCGGTACTCGCTTGGCTTGTAGCCGGTCACGACATTCACGCCCCATCGACCGCCACTAATGTGGTCGAGAGCGGCGCCGAACTTCGCGAGGTGCAGCGGGTGCCAAGCGTAGAGGATGTGGACCGTGTTGATGAGCACGATCTTCTTCGTCATCGCCGCCAGCGCGGTGTTGACGATGATCGGATCGAGTTCGTGCTCGCGGAAGCGCATCTCGCCACCATATCCGCCCTTGCTCATCCATTGCGCAAGGCCGAAGGCTAGATCGAACCCTAATTCCTCCGCTTTCAGCGTGCATTTCGATAGATAATCGAAGGTCCAAGAGGTCGTCCGAGGAGCGCGAGAGGGGCTCCAAGCGCCCTCCTGCATCGGCAAGAAGAGTCCGAGAACGAGCTTGTTCTTGGGAAGTCTATCAAGCGGCGAGCGCGTCTCCATATTGGTGCCAGATTCTTCGGGTGCCGAGCGGTTCGGTGTGGCGGCGTCGTCCGACATGATCTGAATTCCAATCTGCGAAAGGGCTCATTCGGAGGCGACTGAGGGCGATAGGCCGAAGACTGGATCCCCTGTGGCGCCCGAATCTACTTTGTCGTGCGCCGCATAGTCTTCATAAAACGGATCGCGCAGGAGCGAGGCGAAGCCAAGGCAGATCAGAGCGATAACGGCCAGATAGCAGCTGACCGCCGTTGAGGTGCCATATGCATGAAGCGACCAGGTCGCGGTGATTAGCACGGAGCCGCTGGAAGACCTGAAGCCACTATCTAGTTGCATGACGTTCTTGCATCGCAGGCGGCATCCGTCGAGACCACCCTATCAGCATGCTGGTGCATAAAAAGCGCATTATTTTGGAGCTGATTGTTCGATAAAAGCGAACTTGGCGTGCAGCGCACTAGGAACTGGAATTATTTTGCCCTTGGGCTCCGGGAGCGGCGGTTCCGTCGCCAGCTGAGACGATGCCCTGGAGCTGCCATGTCGATCTCTTGCTCCGTAGATTACCGCCAATGCACACTCTGGCTCTCGCGCAGGCGGGTCCCTTAGTTCCAGGCGAGGCAGAGACGGCCGTGAACATCAAGCAGCTTGAGACCTTTTTGGAGATCGCGCGCTGCGGGAGCTTTACCGGTGCAGCGGATAGATTAAATGCGACAATCTCGACTGTGTCAGCTCGGATTCAGGGGCTTGAGCAGGATCTCGGAGTGTTATTGTTCGATCGAGTAGCCCGGAAGGTGCGTTTGACGGCAAAAGGGCGTGAACTGCAGATCTATGCGGAACGTGCCGTTGCCGCGTGCTCTGAAATCCGTTTGAGGGTGGGTAGCGGGGAGGCTTTGTCGGGCGTTGTCCGTCTCGGCGTAGCAGAACTGGTGGCGGTGACCTGGCTGCCAAATTTTGTCGAGTTAATTCACCAAAATTATCCACGGCTAACACTAGAGTTGAGCGTTGCCCTGACCGCCGACCTTCAACAAATGATGGCGCACGGTGAGATAGATCTCGCATTGATGCCATGCTTGCGTTTCGACCCTAATCTCTCGGCCCGATCGCTCGGCTACGTTCGCTTTGCCTGGATGGCAGGCCAAGCGATTTCATTGCCGGACCGAGTGATCGAGCCCTGTGATTTCCGCGACCTTCGTGTTCTCTCTTTGGGCAAGAACAGCTTCCATCACCGGACCGTCGAGCATTGGCTTAGCGCTCGCGGTCACGAAGCGAGGGCGGTCGATCTCTGCAACAGCATGGGGGCAATCGCCTCGCTGACCCAGGCCGGAATAGGGGTTAGTCTGCTTCCGGTCCAGTGCTACCAACAAGAGATTGCTTCGGGCGCATTCCGAGTGCTTGCGACCCGGCCGGAGGGTCCACTGGTTGAGTTTTTCTCCGTGCACGCGTCGCAGTGTTCGACGTCAATTCCTTTTTTGATGACCGAAATGGCCGTGCGAGCGAGCACGTTCGAAGTCTAAAATGTCTTAGCTCGCCTCGTAAGAGACGTTTCTGCTGGGAGACGGGGGTCCGAGTCTTTGGGCGTGCGGAGAGCCGGATGTCGTGCGAGCTTCGGGCTCTCGGATCCGCTCGTATCGGGCGGAACAAGGCATTCCTGACCAAGATGCCTCATGTGAGGCGAACCGGCTGAAGGCGGCGGGACCCGTCTTTGGCGACGGCAGCAAACCCGGTCGAGTGCCGGTCACACACCTGCCCCGCTCGCCCGACCTGCCGTCGATCGGCCCGGCGGACGAACTTCGACCCTCAGGCTGCCTTCACGTGCGCGGCCTCCGGAACCGGACCGGTGGCGAGATACCGCCACAGGGCGACCAGCAGCTTGTGCGCCAACGCGACCGCCGTGGTCTTGCGGATGCGGCCGCGTCCCCGTGCCGACCCGCTCGACAAACCAGCGGGCGAAACCGCTGCCCGGCCGTTCAGGGCCGGGAAGCGCAGAGCGCTTCCCGGCGGGCTCCCTCCTGTCAGAGGCTCGGGTGCAGGCCGCGGACTGGGCTCACGCTCTCCAATACGGAGGCGGCGTTCAGCAGCGTCGTCTCCGCCTGCCAGCTTCCCACCAACTGCACGTTGATCGGCAAGCCCTCGCGACTCGTCCCGAACCGCATCGACAGCCCGGGCAGGCCCGTCACGTTCAGAGGCACGGTCGCGCCCTGCAGGTAAGTCAGGTCGACGGTCTCGCCGTTGACGACGAGTTCCTGGATGCCGTGCTTGTGCGCCGGGACCGGCAGCACCGGGGTCAGGAGGACGTCGTAGTCCCGGAAGTAGGCCGCGTAACCGTCCCGGAGCCGCTCCGCCGCCTGCTCGGCCGCGACGTAGTCCTCCATCGACGTGTCCGGCAGCGACAGCATCGTCTTGACCATCTTGTACATCTGCGCCTCGTGTCCGACGGTCGCCTCGCGGAACGCCGGCTTCATCTCCATGACGTGGAGCTTGTTGAACACGTCGAGGGCGAAGTCGCGCTCCAGAGCCGGGATGCGCACTTCTTCGACGTGGTGACCCTCGCCCTCGAGGGCCTCCGCCGCGGCCTGGACGGTCGCCGCAACCTCGGGGTCGATGGGGCCGAAGCCCGGCCCGACCATCCAGCCGACGCGGAGCTTGCGGTCCGGCGCGGCGCCGACGCCCGCGTCGAACGGGACGGTGCTGGTCGCGAAGGAGTCCTGCCCGTCGGGGCCGGCGAGTTGCGAGAAGGCGAGCGCGAGGTCGCGGATCGAGCGCGCCATCGGGCCGACGTGCCAGAAGCGACGCGGCGCGCGCGGCCAGATGCCGGTCATCGGGACGCGCCCGTGGGTCGCCTTCAGCGAGACGATGCCGGTCTGCGCGGCAGGGCCGCGCACCGAGATGGCGAGGTCGGTGCCGAGACCCAGCGGCGACATGCCGGCCGCGATGGCCGCCGACTCTCCGCCGCTGGAGCCACCCGGCGTGCGGTCGAGGTCCCACGGGTTGTTCGAGCGGCCCGAGAGCAGGTTGTCGCTCTCGATCCAGTAGGAGAGCTCGGGGAGGTTGGTCTTGGCGAGCAGGATGCCGCCGGCCTTCTTCATACGGGCGACGCTGGTGGCATCGGCGTCGGGGGTGCGGCCCTTGAAGATCGGCGAGCCGCGCTGGGTGAGCACGCCGGCGGTATCGATGCTGTCCTTCACGGTGAAAGGCACGCCGTGCAGAGGCCCGAGCTCCTTGCCGGACATGACCGCCGCCTCGGCTTCCCTCGCGGCGGCCATCGCGCCCTCCGCGACCGTGACGATGGCGTTCACCCTGGGGTCGACGGCTTCGATGCGGTCGAGATGCGCCCGCACGACCTCGACGGGCGAAAGCTTCCTGGTCCGGATCAACTCAGCCAGTTTGGTCGCGTCGGAAAAGATAATGTCCTGGATCATGACTGCTTCCCTACCTGTCGTTAGGCAGGTATGAGCTAGGGCTGGATTTTCGCGACGTCAACCCCTAACTAACGATCGTTAGTTTCCCGATTCGACCCGGAGGTAAGGGTGAGTACGAGCGCGAAGGAGACGATCCTGGCCGCCGCCAGGAAAACCGCGCAGGCCCATGGCTACGGCGGACTGAGCTACCGCGACCTCGCCGCCGACGTCGGCATCAAGGCGGCGAGCATCTACCACCACTTCGCCAGCAAGGCGGATCTCGGCGCGGCCGTGGCGCGACGTTACTGGGAGGACACGGCGGCCGAGCTCGACGCCATGCTGGCCGAGACCGGCGACCCGATCCGCTGCCTGCAGCTTTACCCCAACACCTTCCGCAGGTCGCTTGAGGACGGGAACAGGCTCTGCCTGTGCAGCTTCATGTCGGCCGAGTACGCCAATCTGCCCGAGGCCGTGCAGCGGGAGGCGCTAGGCTTCGCCGACGTCAACGTCGCCTGGCTCGCCAAGGTGTTGGTCATGGCGGGGGTAGTGAAGCCCAAGGACGCGGAGGCGCGAGCGAGGGCGATCTTCGCCGCTGTGTCCGGCGCTCAACTGTACGCGAGGAGCCGCTCGGACGTCTCGCAGTTCGACAAGTTGATCGACAGCTACCGCGCCTCGGGCCTCCTGCCGGCCTGAAATGGGACGCGCGTCCGGCTGTCATGCCGAACGCACCTCGGGTTTGTCTCGACGTGTCGTGCCCCGCCGGTCCTCAGGCGCGCGCGAGCAGGTCGAGAAGGCGCTCGGCCGCGGGTCCGGACGAGGCCGGGTTCTGTCCGGTGATAAGCAGCCCGTCCCCGACTACGTACGGCTCCCAATCGCCGCCCTTTGAGAACGCGCCGCCGTTCCGCTTGAGCTCGTCCTCGACGAGGAAGGGAACCACCTCTGTCAGGCCGACCGCCTCTTCCTCAGTATTCGTGAAGCCAGTGACGGCCTTGCCCTCGACGATTGACCTGCCGTTGGGCGACTTGGCATGACGCAGCACGCCGGGGGCGTGGCAGACGAGGGTGACGGGCTTACCGGCCTGGAGGGTCGTCTCGATGAGACGCACCGAGGTGGGGTCCTCGGCGAGGTCCCACAGCGGACCGTGCCCGCCGGGATAGAACACCGCGTCGAAGCCCTCGTGTGTGACCCCGTCGAGGCGGGCCGTGTCCGATAGCACGGCGTTTGCTTCGCGGTCTGCCTCGAAGCGTCGGGTCAAGTCGGTCTGGAAGCCCGGCTCGTTGCTCTTAGGATCGAGCGGCGGCCGACCGCCCTTGGGCGAGGCCAGGACGACCTCGGCGCCGGCGTCCTTAAACACGTAATAGGGGGCGGCGAGCTCCTCCAGCCAGAAGCCGGTCTTACGGCCGGTGTCGCCGAGCTGCTCGTGGGAGGTCAGAACCATCAGGATCTTCATCTTCATCGTCGTTCTCCAGGGTTAGTGTGAGGCTGTCGTCCGCATGCTCGGGAAGCCGTTTCGACCGGGCCGAGCTTCTACTAGTGGGCGGGTCAGTTGTGGCGGGCCGCCCCGTCGATGGAACGCTCGGCGGTCGCCTCGCGCGCTTGCCTGGCCTCAGTTCTCCTGGGCGCCGCGTCCGCATGGCGGATCGCCTCAGGGTCGGCCATGCGAACGGCGCCGATGATCTCCAGGGTGATGCGCTCCTCGGCCGATGCAGCGGAGCCGCCGAACAGTGTAGCCCCGAGTTCGGCGAGCAGCAGATAGGGGGCGACGGGATGTGCGGTTCGTAGGGTCATGGTTCTATCCTCGCGTCGACTATTAGTAGACTGGTCGTCTATTTTTTAGGCATGGGCATGCCGAGCGTCACGGTTAGCTCATTCGGTCAGGCTAATTGCGGGTTCAGGATGCGCTGCGTCGTTTTCATCGCGGCGTCGAACGGCGCGTCGGTGCGCTCGATCTTCGCCATTAGGCTCGCGCCGAGCCAAACGTGGTAAAGGGTCTCCGCAGTCGCACGCGGGTTGCCGTCTACCCTCAGCGACCCCTCGGCAACCCCCGCCTCGATGGCGCCGGTCACACGGTCGATGATCCTGGTCGTGCCGCTCTTGAGAGCCAGCCGCATGGGCTCAGACAGGTCCGAGACTTCCGCCGCGAGCTTAACCGCGAGGCACTTGCGCTGGTAATCGATGCTGCCCTGCGTCGCCTGCCACTTGCACCAGTAGTTCATCAGGCGCTCCGCATGGCTGAGACCAGGCTCGGCGAGGGTGGCGTCGATGTCGGCGAGGTATTCCTTGAAGTAGTCGGCCAGTAGAGCCTCGCCGAAAGCCTCCTTCGAACCGAAGAAGTGGTAGAACGATCCCTTCGGCACACCGGCCGCGGCCAGGATCTCGTTGAGACCGACTCCGGAGAACCCCTTCGCACCGACGATGCGGTGGGCGGTGTCGAGGATGCTTTGCCGGGTGTCGGCGTTGCCGTTCACGTGTGCCATGATGCTGACATAGGATCGATTAGACCGGTCGTCTAGAGGAGCTACGATAAAAAGGGGTGGAGCTTCTAACTTGCAGCTGACTGACCGATTAAGGCAGCGGTTGGCCAGCCGGCAGCCGGCAGCCGGCAGCCGGCAGCCGCGGCCTCAGCCGTTGTCCCTGCTGCGCAGATGAGCCCGTTGTCGGCATCAAGCGCGTCCGCTGCCAGACCTACAGGCAGAGGGCGCATGTCCGTTTCCTGCTGCCCCTAGCCCTGAAGCAGGCCGGCGGCTTTCGGCCAGAATACGCCACGCTGAATCGCGGTCGCGTGCACGACCGGACGTTCGGCGAGGATTGATCCAAGAGAGATGGGGCATTGGACTCCCGGGAAAGCGGAGGCGTAATCGGCACCGGCTCCCCCCGGGACAGTAGAGAGACGATCGAGCCCCGTGGCCCGGGTCCTGGGGAGGGTGCGATCCATAGTTTGAAGTTCGCACTCGACTCGGACGGCGCTGAGGCGACCCATTTCTCGTACCTACCGGAACGGGGTCACCCTGACGGGAACTCGGACGTTGCATCCGGGCACAAGAAGCATCACACACGCGACAGATCCTCGGACCGTTCGGCGCGCAGCCCTTGAGTGAGGTGCGCCGAAGAGTCGGCAGTTCGGCGCCGTCCGTGATCATCCAGACAATAGGAACACGTGATGAAAACGCGCGCCGCGGTCGCGTGGGAGGCTAAGAAGCCTCTCACGATCGAGACCATCGACATCGAGGGCCCCAAGGCCGGCGAGGTTCTCGTCGAGTTGATGGCCACCGGCATCTGCCACACCGATGCCTACACCCTCTCGGGCCTCGATTCCGAGGGCAAGTTCCCGGCGATCCTCGGCCATGAGGGTGCGGGCATCGTTCGCGAGGTCGGCGCCGGGGTCACCACGCTGAAGCCCGGCGACCACGTCATTCCGCTCTACACGCCGGAATGCCGCAACTGTAAGTCCTGCCTGTCCCAGCGCACCAACCTGTGCACCGCGATCCGGGCGACCCAGGGCCAGGGCGTGATGCCGGACGGCACGAGCCGCTTCTCCTGCGTCTCCACCGGCGGCAGCCCCTCCGGATCAAACACCGTGTTCCACTACATGGGCTGCTCGACCTTCTCGAATTTCACSGTSCTGCCCGMSATCGCGCTGGCCAAGATCCGCGAAGACGCCCCCTTCGACAAGATCTGCTACATCGGCTGCGGCGTGACCACCGGCATTGGCGCGGTGATCTACACCGCCAAGGTCTGGCCCGGCGCCAACGTGGTGGTCTTCGGTCTCGGCGGCATCGGCCTCAACGTCCTCCAGGCCGCTCGGATGGTCGGTGCCGACAAGGTCATCGGCGTCGACATCAACCCGGAGAAGCAGGCCATGGCCCGCAAGTTCGGCATGACCCACTTCATCAACCCGAACGAGGTCGGCACCGACAAGGTGGTCCAGGCCATCGTCGATCTCACCGGCGGCGGCGCCGACTTCTCGTTCGACTGCACCGGCAACGTCCACGTGATGCGCCAGGCGCTCGAGTGCTGCCATCGCGGCTGGGGCGAGTCGATCGTCATCGGCGTGGCCGAGGCCGGCCGCGAGATCTCGACCCGTCCGTTCCAGCTGGTCACCGGCCGCGTTTGGAAGGGCTCGGCCTTCGGCGGCGCCCGCGGCCGCACGGACGTGCCGAAGATCGTCGACTGGTACATGGAGGGCAAGATCAACATCGATGATCTGATCACCCACACTATGCCGCTGCAAGAAATCAATCACGGCTTCGACCTCATGCACGAGGGCAAGTCGATCCGGTCCGTGGTCGTCTACTGACAGTCGACATCCCTTCCCCGTGCGGGGAAGGGCCAGGGTGTGGGTTGGTCGGGTGACCCTCGGCCGGCCGAGGCTGGCCGAGCCACCCCCACCTTCAACTCCTCTCCGCAAGAGGGAGGAGAGCCGCGACTTCCCGAAGTCAATCAACTCAGCCCACTCGCAGGAGATCACAGCCGATGGAAACCATCTCGAAGGCCCGCGCCCATGGCGGCACGCAGGGCGTCTACAAGCACGATGCACAGACCACCGGATGCCCGATGACCTTCGCGGTGTTCGTGCCGCCCCAGGCCGAGAACGGCCCGGTTCCGGTGTTGTGGTACTTGTCCGGCCTCACCTGCACGCACGCCAACGTCATGGACAAGGGCGAGTACCGCGCGGCCGCCGCCGCGCACGGCGTGATAATCGTAGCCCCCGATACCAGCCCGCGCGGCCCCAGCATCCCGGACGAGGACGGCAATTGGCAGTTCGGCTCTGGCGCCGGCTTCTACCTGGATGCCACGCAGGCGCCCTATGACACAAATTACCGGATGTGGAGCTACGTCACGAAAGAACTGCCGGCGCTCATCGCTAAGGAATTCCCCGCCGACATGACCCGCCAGGGCATCTTCGGCCATTCCATGGGCGGCCACGGGGCACTCACCATCGCGCTCACCTACCCGGAGCGCTTCAAGTCCTGCTCCGCCTTCGCGCCGATCGCCCAGCCCTCGACGGCCGGCTGGTCGAAACCAGCCTTCGAGAAGTATCTCGGTTCCGACCCGGTCGCCTGGCGTGCCCACGACGCCACTGCGCTGATCGAAGACGGCAAGCGCTTCCCCGAGTTCCTAGTGGATCAGGGCACCGCCGACAGTTTCCTGCAGGACGGCCTTCGCCCCTGGCTGCTGGAGGAGGCCTGCAAGAAGGCCGGCATCGCGCTGACCCTCAATATGCGCGAGGGCTACGATCATTCCTACTTCTTTATCTCAACCTTCATGGCCGACCATATCGCCTGGGCGGCTGCGCGCCTGAACTGATATTGTCAGCACGCTCAACGTAGTCGGGGAACAATGCCTTCCGACATCGGGTGCAAGGTGCCGTCCAGGGCGCCTGCGGGTGGGGAGCGATCCGACCACTTTCGGGAAGCCCTGGCGAGGGCTTGTCACGTTGTCGGACGTAGCCGCAGGAAATCGTACGCTGGCTAGAGCCGTGCCCGGCCGCGTTGCGACGGGTTAGCGGTTTGCCGCGTTGAGTGGTGAAGGAGCCCTCGATGCCTTCACCGTTGTCTGTCGATCTGCGCGAGCGTGTCGTGGCGGCCGTGGCCGAGGGCGCCTCCTTCCATCGAGCGGCGGCCCGGTTCGGTGTAAGCGTGTCGAGTGCC